>DASQDA010000933.1:0-4743 GCA_035634435.1 Polyangiaceae bacterium | reverse complement strand
ATCAGCAAGCGCGTGATCATATGCCGCACGGGAATCGACAGGAGCATCTCGTCGCGCATTGCCATGCGCGGCGCCGTCCGCTGCAGCAGCTCCTTCAGGGCAGCGCGGTCGAGAGTGTCACCGCCAAAGAACGGATCGACGATGAGCGAGCCGCTGTCATCCTCGATTCGAACCAGGAAGTGCCCCGGAAAACCCACGCCGCCCGCACGAACGCCAACCCGCCGCGCGACCTCCATGTACACGATCGCCAGGCTGATCGGGATACCCAACCTGCGCTCGAGAACGATGTTCAGGTGGGAGTTGTCGGGGTCATGATACTGGTCGACATTGCCGCGAAATCCGCACGACACGTACAGATAGTCTGCCAGCGCCTTTGCCTGCAGCGAGGCCGGCAACTCGCCCAGTCCGCGCGCTCGCAGCGGCTCCGCGAGCTCGTCCAACCGACGCTCCTCAGCCGCCGGGTCCAGCAAGGGGTACGCATCACGCGCGATGAGAAGCGCGCCGGTCAGGAGGTCGAGCTCCCGGTCCGACTGGCGCGCGTACGACGGGAAATCCACCCAGGCACTATAGCGCGCCCTGGCGCTGACCACTGTCAGAAGCGAGGATGCGATGCAGACCGCCCTCGCCCGGGGGCGAATGCATGACTAAGCTTCGTCCCATCCACCACCACACCCCCGTGCCAGGTTTCCCTTGGACGGAGAAAGGCGACGCTCCTCGTGAAGATCGTAGAAATCATGACTCGCGACGTGCGCACTTGCAGCCCAGGAGACACCCTGGCGACGGCAGCTCAGATCATGTGGGAAAACGACTGCGGGGCGGTGCCCGTCGTCGATAGCGAAGGTCGCGTGCTTGGGATGGTCACTGATCGCGACCTGGCCATGGCTGCCCAATTGCAAGGCGTCGCGTTGCGCGACTCGCGCGTGGCGAGCGCGATGGCGCGCGACATCAAGACGTGTTCGCCGCAGGACACTCCGGCGACCGTGCAAGCCATGATGCAGCAGCACAAGATACGCCGTGTCCCCGTGGTGGACGGGGAGAACAAGAAGCTGGTGGGCATCGTCACGCTCGGCGACCTGGCGTACGCGATGAGCTCGCAGCAGACGCTGGGTGGCGATGGCATGACGTGGACCGCCATCGCGCATACGCTCTCCGCAGTGAGCGCGCCCAGGGTACCCCGCTATCGAAGGTGAGCCCTCACCCGAGCAACGCGGCGCCGATAACACCGGCCGAGTCTCCGAGCTCGTGCCGCACGATAGGCGTCAGGAGCTCGTCGTTCAGCAGATACTTGCGCACGCGGTCGGCGCCTTCCTCGTAGAGCAGATCCAGGTTCGAAACACCGCCGCCCAGAACGATCACGCTGGGATCGAGGATGTCGACTACGTTCGCGAGGCCGCGTCCGAACGCCTCTAGCAGCTCGTCCAGCGCGGCGGCGGCGTGCGGGTCGCTCACGCGCTGCTCCGCGATTTCTGGCAAGCTCGCCGAACGCCCGCTGCGGCGCAGATAGTCCCGCTCGACGGCGGGACCACTGGCGTACAGCTCCAAACACCCGGTCTTGCCGCAGTAGCACACAGCGCGTTCCGTGAGACCCAAGCCGAAGTCCTGACCGGCCTGCGCTCGGGCAGTGTGCTCCATGCGGCGCCACGGACCGACTGCATGGTGACCCCACTCGCCACCAAGATTCTGGGGACCTGGCCAGACGCTACCGCCGATCACGAGTCCACCACCGACGCCCGTGCCGAGGATGACGCCGAATACCAGGCCCTGTCGATATTCACGGCCGGCGCCCAGGCTTGCTTCGGCCAGAGCGAAGCAGTTGGCGTCGTTCTCGAAGGCAATCTTTGCTGCCACACGCTCGCTCAGGTCTTCACGGAAGGGCTGGCCATTGAGGCAGACGGTATTCGAGTTCTTGATCTTGCCTTCACGGCGGGTCACCGAGCCGGGCATACCGACGCCAGCACGCAGCTGCGCGAGGGGCTTGCCGACCTCGCGCGCAACATCCAGCATCAGCTCCGCCGTGCGCCGCAACACGGCCTCGTAGCCGTCGTGGCCCCCCGTTGGTATGCGGCGGCGCGTCAGCACCTCGAAGCCGGAGTCGTTTTTGCTGGAGAGCGGCTCGAAGCGACGAAGGACGGCTGCCTCGATCTTCGTGCCGCCCAGGTCTATGCCCAGGGAGAGCGTCTCGCGCATGCTGCCCAGCATAGCGATGCCCGCCGGGGTGGCGCCACGGCGCGGTTTTTCGCGGTGAAGATCGCGCGCTCTCGGCTACGCTCCGCCAGTGACCCACGAAGATTCGGCACGTACGATCGAGCGGCTCACCCTCGAGCGAGACTTCTACGCGGGTCTGGTGCGGCTCGGTGGACAGGAGGAAGTCGAGCCGTTTCTCGAGCACGCGCTCGCGCTGGCGACGCGGACTGCGCGCGCCGGACGCGGTTACCTGGCGCTGTTCGATCCCGAGGGCCCTGACGACACACCGCGCTGGTCCCGAGCGTGCGGGTTCAGCGGCGCCGAGCTCGCTGACGTGCGCAGCTCGATTTCGAGAGGCATCATCGCCGAAGCGCTGGCGACCGGTGGAACCGTACAGACCAGCTCGGCCGTCACCGATCCGCGCTTTCAGGACCTGAAGAGCGTGCGCCGCAATCGGCTGGAAGCGGTGCTGTGCACGCCAATCGGCGCTGCTCCACCCATCGGCGTGCTCTACCTCCAGGGCACCGCGCTCGGAGCCTTCGAAACGGAAGACCAGAACCGCGTGGCCGCCTTCGCCGACCATCTGGCGCCGCTCGCGCGCCAGGTCCTGGAGCGCTCGGTCCAGGCTCGCCTCGAAGACCCCACGCGCCCCTACCGGGAGCGACTGGAGCTCAGCGGCCTGATCGGGCGCAGTGAGGCGCTCGGCCGCCTCTTCAGTCAGGTAGCGTGTATCGCTCCGCTCGACGTGGACGTGCTCCTCACCGGGCCTACGGGAGCTGGCAAGACGCTGGTGGCACGCTGCCTCTGGCGTAATAGTGCACGGGCAGCGCGGCCGTTCGTCGAGATAAATTGCGCCGCCCTGCCGGAGCCGCTGCTCGAGAGCGAGCTGTTCGGCGCGAGCGCCGGTGCGCACTCGACCGCGATGCGCGCGGTCCCCGGCAAGCTCGCCGAGGCGAATGGCGGCACCGTGTTGCTCGACGAAATCACGGAGCTGCCGCTAGGCGCGCAGGCCAAGCTCCTGCAGCTTCTGCAATCACGAAAGTACTATCCGCTTGGTAGCAATCACGCAGTCGAAGTGGACCTTCGCGTGATCGCGGCCACCAACGTCGACCTACGACAAGCGGTTGCGGACCGTCGTTTTCGCGAGGATCTGTTGTATCGGCTCGAGGTCATCCCCATGCGCGTGCCCGGCTTGACGGAGCGCCTCGAAGACCTCCCCGCGCTCGCCAGCTTCTTCGCGCGGACAGCCGCGACGCGGCATGGCTTGCCGGAGCTCAAGCTGTCTCCCGGGGCTGCGCGTGCGCTTCAGACGGCTGAATGGCCCGGCAACGTGCGACAGCTGGAGCACTTGGTGCAGGCTGCGCTCATTCGCGCCGTGGGTGATGCGGCCAACGAGATATCGCCGCGACACTTGTTTCCGGAGGCGCCGGGAGTTCATGCTGGCCGCCGTGTGCGAACGTTCCAGGAGGCCACGCGCGAGTTCCAGAGCGACTTCTTGCGACGAGAGCTGTCCGCCCAAGGCTGGAACGTGGCGGAAACAGCGCGCAGCTTGGATCTGGCGCGCTCGCATCTCTACAGCCTGATTCGCGCTTTCGGTCTCGAGCGTTCCGGCGGCTAGCACCTCGGCTCGTACATGCGTTCCCGATTGCGCGAACCCCACTTGGGTGAGGGTCTCGCAATCCGACGTATAGACCGATCCGGCCTCGGCGCTTTGACCCTTATGACCTGCATCAACCTGGAACGGTGTTCCGGGTCCATGTACTGCGCGCGTTCTGCAAATGCAGACACCGAGTCTGCAAAATCAGACACTCCGGCGTTCACAACGCTCGAATAGCGGCAGAAAGCTCGAACGGCAGCGGGGCACGCCCCTTGCTTACAGGGGGGAAAGGGTGGTCTCAATGAGCTTTACTAATGCAGTGGCTGAAGGATCGGTGCCTCGGCACCTCACGTTTCCAATGACACAGCGCCGCTGGGAAGCGTTCCTCTTTACTTTCGTCGATCCATTCTCGGAGCCGGCATTGATCTACGGCGTGGACGGGCGCCTGGTGGTCCGCAACCGAGCGGCCGCCGCGCGCTTTCCGGCTCCTCCGGAGAATATCGCGGCCGCGCGCGCACTGCCTTCCGCACGTTGCGTGGGGCTCGAGCTCGATGGCGCCGCGCTCGACTTGGTCGTGTTTCCCATCGAGCCTCGCAAGACGAGCTCGATCAATTTGCCGGAAAGCCTAGCGCGCGTGGCAGAGCTCGCAGCCACGGGACTTTCGGACAAGGAGATCAGTGAGAAGACGGGACTCTCACTGTCGAGCACGCGTACCTATGTCGCGCGCCTGTACCGCCGCTTGGGTGTGCGAAGCCGCACCGAGCTCGCGCGCTACCTGCAAGCCGCGCGTGGCGTGCCCGCCAACTCGCCTTGACCGCTTTTTGGGACGCCTGCGGAGCGTCGCGGCCCTAGCGCGCGCCACGTCCCGCGTCCCTGAGCGCACCGTGGTGGGCGGGACACAGTGTCGACATGCGTTCACGGGGGGGCGCGCTAACGGGGGGGCGCACGCTAACGGGGGGGCG
>DASQDA010000932.1:0-1599 GCA_035634435.1 Polyangiaceae bacterium | reverse complement strand
TCGTCGAGCGAGATCGTGGTAGCGCTCATCGTCTTCATGTGGTCAGCAAGCGCTAAACCGGAATGCGTGAGATTGGCACACTCACGCGGGTTTCCTTGCTGGAGTCGCGGCGGCGATATTCGCCATTGCAGCCCCGACTTCGGATTCAGCATAGATCTTTGACAGTTTGTACTTCCACGGTCCGTTCTTCTCCAGGTGCCGCTCGACGTCTGCGACCAGCTGGGTGATCGTCGTGCGCGTGTGATTGCGCGTGCACTTGTCGTGGACGTCGCCGAACGCTCGCTCGATCGGGTTCGCTTCCGGGCAGTAGGTCGGCAGCAGGATCAGCTCGAAGCGTGGGTGCTCGGCCAGCCACCGGCGCACCGCCTGCGCCGTGTGGATCCTGTAGTTGTCCGCCACGACGTAGATCCTCGTGTAGGATCGCTTCGGGTAGAACCAGTCGAGGGCGTCGAGCATCTCGCGGAACAAGGCATTGGTCTTCCGCAGGCCGGTTCGGGCGTGAAGCTTCCCCGTACGGGAGTCGAGGCCGCCGGCCAGGTACTGCTTCCGGTTCGTGCCCGGCGTCATCACCTCGAGCTTCGTGCCCTTGAGCATCCACTGATAGCCGACCTTGGGCAGCAGGTGGATATCGAGCTCGTCGGCGAAGATCAAGACCTCGTGCTCGAGCAGGGTCTCGGCGATCTGGCGGATGCGCGCCAGCTTCTCGGCCCACTCAGGGTCGCCGCCTTTGGCCACGAGCTTTGCGCGCTTCCATACGTAGCCGAGTTCGTGAAGCCAGCGCCGCATCGTCGCGGCCGAGACGTCGATTGAGCGCTGGATCTTCATTTGTGCGGCGAGCGTTGCACAGCTCCAGCGCGTCCGGCACCAGCCGAAGGCCGAGGGCGCCGTCTTCAGCAGCGCCTGAACGCTTCCGGCGTAGGTCGGCCTCAAGACGGTGGTCCGGTCCTTAGGCCTGAGCGAGCCGTCCTCGTCGAGTTCAAAGAGCGAGCCCGAGCGATAGGCCCTTACGGTGCGGTACACGCTCGAGCGGGAACACCACAGCGCCGCGGAGATCTCGGTCGGCGTCCAGCCGCGGGAGCACAGCAGGATGATGTGGAGTGCCAGCAGGTAGCCGTAGCGGGCGCGTCGCAGTTCGGCGAGCATCTTCTGTTGTTCGTCGTCGGGAATTAAAAGTATGGTCGAGGCGGGCACAGTGAGTCCTCCGCGATAGCTCGGTTGTGTAGCAACTCCGAATTATCAAAGGAGTTTTCACTGTGCCAATCTCATGAATTCTGGTTTAGGTCTTTCGCGTGTGGCAGACGCGAGATGGCGGCATTGTTCACCAGCAGGTCGAGCCGGCCGTGCTCCGTGCGGATGCGGTCCGCCGCCTTCGTGATCGAACGCGCATCGGTGACGTCGAGTGGCACGAACACGGCTCCCTTGCCGATCTTACCGACCGCGGCCTGTCCTTTCTCGCTGTCCCTTGCGCCGACCAGTACGGTCCAACCGTGAGCGACAAGCTCCTTGGCAACTTGAAATCCGATCCCCTGATTAGCGCCGGTGACCAAGGCGATGCGCTCGTCCGACATGTTAATCTCCTGCAAGATATTGGCTGTAATG
>DASQDA010000931.1:0-2127 GCA_035634435.1 Polyangiaceae bacterium | reverse complement strand
TTTACTTCCGGCTCAGTACCGGCATCGGCTACGCCTCGTTGGCTGGTGATGGACCGGACGGTTCGGCCTCGCTTTCAGGGCTAGGTAACCGCTTTTCTCTGACGTTCGGCGGTGACGTCGCTCCGGGGCTCGTCTTGGCGGGCACCCTTCAGGGCTCGTCGCTGACGAGCGACTTCGACGGGGGCCCTCTGACGGGCGCCATGCTCACCACCGACGACGGATCGGTCGAGGCCTCCGCCAAGGCAGACGCGGCCTCGGCGCAGCTCGGGGTGCTCGTCGACTGGTACCCGCGCCCGGCGGGGGGCTGGCACGCTGGGGTCTCAGCAGGTCTCGGCGTTGCAACAGTCGTGACGCGCGCCGACGACGAGATCATGCTGGGCACGAGCGTCGCTGGCAGCCTGTTCGGGGGCTACGACTGGAGCATCGCCCGCTCTTGGTCCGTCGGCGTCGCGCTGGTCGCCTCGGGGGCGAGCTCCGCCTCGATGAAGGACGAGTCCGGCGAGCGCGACCTCGGGTACGATTTGCGGTCCGTGTTCTTCGGTGTCGAAGGCTCTCTCCTCTATTTCTGACGGAATGGTCAGCACCTTGCTGGAACAGCTCCACGCTCGCAAACAGGGCCTACGCTTCTACGGCATCACCCCACCCAAGCGCGGCCAGGATGCGGCCCAGCTCCATGCGATCGCCGAGCGTCAAGTGCAGCGGATCGCCGGCCTGCAGCCTGACGGGCTGATTCTTTACGACCTGCAGGACGAAGCGGGTCGTACGGGGCGGGAACGCCCGTTTCCCTTTCTGCCTACCCTCGAGCCAACGGAGTATGCGCGTGACTTCCTTGCCTCGCTGCCGATTCCTAGGGTTCTCTACAAGTGCGTCCAGAACCAAGACCGCCAACAATTCCTGGCGTGGCTCGATACGTTCGAGGGCGCGAATGCGCGCGACGCGTGCGTGTTGGTGGGCGCGCCCAGCAGCGCCGCTGGCGGCCGAACGGCTGCGCCTGGGCTGACCCTGCCGCAGGCGTATGATCTGCTAAGGCAGCGCGCTCGGCCGGTCACCGTTGGGGGTGTTGCCATCGCGGAGCGGCACGCGCGCCGTTATGACGAAGACGAGCGTCTGCTGGCGAAGTATGCGTCCGGCTGCCGCTTCTTCATCTCACAGACCGTCTACGACCCCGCAGCGACCAAGTCGCTGCTCTCGGATTACGCCTTGCGCTTCGGCAGGGAAGGCCTGCCCCTGGTGCCCTTCGTCCTGAGCTTCTCCCCGTGTGGCTCGCTCAAGACCATGGAGTTCATGAAATGGCTGGGCATCTCTTTTCCGCGCTGGCTCGAGAACGAGCTGCGCTACTCGCCGCGCATTCTGGAGAAGTCGGTCGAGCTGGCCAAGAGCGTCTTCGCTGACGTTCAGGCGTTCGCACGGGAGAAAGCCATCCCCATCGGCATCAACGTGGAGAGCGTCTCGATTCGCAAGGAGGAGATCGACGCGTCCTGTGAGCTGTTCGGTGCCCTGTCCAGGGCTTTGACCGCCTAGCATGCGAAGTCCGCGCCTCTTCACGTCCCCAGAACCGCCTCAGCTCCACCATCGACCCGGAGCTGTGTTCCGGGTCGATGTATCGACCTCATCAGCAGCGAGGCGTGCTCTGCGAGCGTGTGCCGTGCGCTGAGCACGCCTCAGGGAACCGGCCGGCACTCCAGCATGTCGAGCCGCCACCCCGCAGTGCCATCGCAGGCCATTGCGGCATCAACACCGCCGTAACGGCACAGCAGGAGCGGCGGCAAGGTGCCGGGGCAGGCTGAGCCCGCCGGGGGACACTCACCGTTACCGGGAGCGGGTGGAGGCGGTGGCAGGTCTGCAACACATTCGAGCTCGGGCGGGCAGACCAGCATGTCCAGGCGCCAGCCTGCGGACCCATGGCAGCGCATGGTCACGTTCTGGTCCTGGTGGCGACACAGCAGTAGTGGAGGGAGCCCCCCCGGACAGTCGCTGCCGGCAGGCGGACAGGCGCCATCCCCCTCGCCTTGTGGAGGCGGTGGGACGGCGTCAACACAGGTCGCGGACCCCGGTGCCGGCTCCGGCGGTGTGTGTGGCGGTTGGGTGTTGCCCCCGCCGCGAACGATATCCTCGATGACGTCGTCG
>DASQDA010000930.1:0-8171 GCA_035634435.1 Polyangiaceae bacterium | reverse complement strand
GGGGTCCGCTGCGGCCCAAGCCAGCCCGTTGCCGCTCTTTCTGGCTCTGGCGTGAGCTGGCTAGCTGGGCCCTCGTTTTGACATCATCTACCGCGGATTCATACTGGAAGCAGGCCTTGCACAACTCGGTTGCCAGCAGCCAACTCAGTTGGCGGCGCTTCGCGCGCTTGCCTCCGCGGGGCGGCGATCGCGCACGAAAGGTAGGCCGTTTTATCGGTGAGTGTTAACGGCGAAAGGCACGATGTGTGCACCCCGTTCCGGCCCAGGACTCGACCGTGCCCACTGAGGCTCTGACGCCGCAGCTCGTCGAGCCGCCGAGCGGACCGCGACCTTCACCCATTCGCCCTCGCTGGGCAGCCCGGCGCCGCTTATCGAGCGCCGACTGGTTGCGCCTGCAGGCCACCCTCCGCCCTCTGCTGCTGTTGATTGCCGGTTCCTGGGCTCTGCATCGGGGTGATGCGTTGCCGGCGCACGTGATCACCGCCACGGAACGCAAAGTGGCATTCGTTGAGGCGCTACGCACACGCGGCCTGCTCAGCGAGCCACACAACGTTCACTTCGTCAGCGCCAGACAGCCGCTGCTCCGCACCCCCATCGCGCGGGAACGTGCGCTCGTGCTGGCGGCGCGACGTGGTGAGCCGAACGACGTTTATCTGGTGGAGACCCGTCGCTCATCGGAGGGGCATTTGTTGCGCCTCTCTGCCCTCTACAACCTGACGGACACCTCCGCTGCCGACGAGCAGAAGTTGGTGGTCGCCGACGATCGTGCTGCTTGGGTCATTCTGCAAGAGGGAGCCTTCACGAGCTTGCAGTCCGCGGACCTGCGCGGCGAGCGTCCACCGAGCGGTGAGGAGTGGTCCCGCTTCCCTCGCCTGCAGAATGCCGTCACGAACTACCAAGAGACGGGACAGCTCGAGGGCATCGGACGACGTTCCTTCAAGCTGGAGCCGCCGGCCTACCGCGTGGTGCTGGGTCTATCGGCGGCTACGTTGATCGCGGACGCCGACGCCCACAAAATCGTGATCCCGCTCAACGGTGCCACCGCGGCCGAAGGCGAACGCTGGATCCGCGATCAAACCCGGCAGAAGGCACGCCCCGGCAACCTGGTGACGTGGGCGGTCGACCGCGTGCGGGCGCTGACCTGGTTCGGTGACGACAGCATCGAGTACGTCAAGGCGGTCGCCTTCGAGGGGGTGGATCAATTCGAGCAGATCGTCGGGACGGTAACCGGCAATGACGGCTCCGCAGCCGTCGCCGAAGAGCTCGGAAAGCTCTATTCGGCGCCTGTCGCTGAAGCTACGGACTCGGAGACGGGCTGGCCGCCACCACCCATGGAGCCGATGCTGAAGGCGCCACTGAAGGGCGAAGGCAAATGGGTGGGCCTGGCGAGCGATCCCTTCGTCGCACGCAACGCCGGCGCACCAACGCCGTTCGTGGTTTCGTTCATTCGTACCGACCGCAAACGCGCCTACTCACAGGTGTTCGTCACCCTGTGGGATCCGCGGCAGGTCGAGCTGAACACCATGAGCGGCACGGTGGAGCCACGGAGTGCAACGGGTGAGACGGGGCCGGGTATGGTTCCGCGCGACCCGCGCGTGCTCAGCCGCTTCGTCGGCGCCTTCAACGGCGGATTTCAGGCCGTTCACGGCGAGTTCGGTTTGATGGCGGAGCGCGTGCTCTACCTGCCGCCAAAGCCGTTTGCTGCCACGGTCGCCAAGCTAGCGAACGGCTCCACCGGGTTCGGAACCTGGCCTGAGGACGCCAGCGTCCCTGACAAGGTGATCTCCTATCGGCAGAACATGACCCCGCTGATCGTCGATGAGAACGTCAATCCTTACAAGCGGCACTGGTGGGGTGGAGTGCCGCCGGGCTGGACGGAGGAGAGCCGCACCGTGCGTAGCGGCGTCTGCATGACCCGTGAAGGCTTCGTCGGCTACTTCTACGGCGCGAGCCTCGATCCGGACGTGCTGGCGCTCGCGATGCAGCGCGCACGCTGTAGCTACGGTATCCACCTCGACATGAACGCGGGCCATACCGGGCTCGAGTTTTACCGCGTCGGTCCAAAGGGCACTTTGCCCAAGGTGAATCGAGCACTCGAGCCGCTGTGGGAAGCGCAGGGACCGGTGCCCGGGATGCCGGGCTGGGAGTTCCTGTCACGCCGCATGATCAAATACATGGCGCTGATGAACTTCCCTCGCTACGTGCACACCGAGTCGCGCGACTTCTTTTATCTGACTTTGCGTCACCTGCTGCCAGGCGACCCCGCACCCACCACCATCGCGCCCGCCGAAGAGGGTGAGGGCGCGTGGCGAACACACGCGTTGCCGCAGCACGGCTGGCCGCACGCGGTAGCCACCACGAACGTGCGGCCCGACGCGACGCGGCCCTTTGCGCGTGTGGGTCTCATCAAGCTGGACCCCAAGTTTCTGCGCGTCGAACGCACCGACGAGAACGCCGCCCAACGCATCATCGAGTTCAGGGCGGTGCTCAACGAAGGTCCGAGCGCGCTGTGGCACTCGGAGACGCGCGGCTTCGTGATCGCGCGCGTCGCGCCGGAGCCAGCCGCAGTTCGCATCACGGCGGGCATCCCTTCGGGATCGCCGGACGCATTGCGCGCCCAAGCCGCTCTGGGGATCGATGCGGGCGGCATGCTGCTGTATGCCCGCGTTACTGAGGGGCCCGAGCCGGGGAAGGATGGCGCGCTCCTGCTGGCTCTGCTTGGCCGCCTGGGCTGCCAAAATTCATTACTACTGCCTCGACCGCTGGGCGCCGTGCTGAGCGATGGCGCTGACGCCCCGGGTGCAAAGTCCGCCGATCGCATCGTGTTCGTCCGCGGGGTGGGTCCGGGCGCTGAGCGAATTTTCGGCGACACTCCGATTGTTCCACCCAAACACTGGGCTCCGCTGCAACAGAAGAGAGTGCGTTATAAATAGTCCCAGCGGGAGACAGTGACGGTCATGCCCACTTACGAACGAATTTCAATACAACGCGCTCGCCAACCCCTGGATCGCAGAGTATGTTACCGACCGTCGAAATTCGCTGAGGCGTGCGCGTGAGACCAGCGCCGGGCGGCCGGCTTGACGTTTGCGCAGCAGGCGCTCAGGTGAGTTGGAACCTAAGCGGCGTTCGGGCGAGAGGCCTCTTGCCCAATGGATTACAGTAGAGAGCAAACCCGATGAGCGACAAGGCCAGTTCCGACCTGGACATTTTCGACGGGCTCGCAGCGAAAAAGTCGCGACCCATTTCGTCGGTCCCCAGCATCCCGCCGCCTCCGGGATCGCGCGCGCCCACGCCGCCGCCGACGTCCATGGCCCGCCAGAAAACGTTGCTGGGCCTGCCCGTTCCGTCAGCGCCGCCGCCGCCCGGCGTTCGCCTGCCCAGCGCGCCGCCCCCGCCTCCGCCGCCCGGCGGTCGTTCCTCGCCGACGGTGCCCGCTCCGCGGATGAGCGCTCCGCCGCTGCCGGGCCAGCCTTCTGCTTTCCCGCTGCCGCCGCCCGCGCCCGCGCCGGTCACCGGTGCATTGCCGAGCCAACCGCTGCAGTCGGACTCGGGCGTCACTCCGTTCCCGAGCGCGCCGCCCATTCCCGCGGGCCATCTCACCTCGTCGCTGCCCCCGCCCGCGTTTCCCGTGCCGCTGCCCAAGGTGAATCGTTCCGAGGAGGACCCGACGCCGCCGATCAATCCGCCCGAGGCGCGCAGCAATGGAGCTGCACCGAAGGCCGGCGTCGATGTCGACTGGGACGACGAAGACGAAGCGACGCAGGTGTTCGACCGGACCCAGGAAGACGCCTCGCGCTCGTTGCTGCTGAGCGCGCCCCCGCCTCCGCCGCCGCCCGCTGCGGGTGCTCCTGCGAGCGGTCGCATAGCAGTGCCGCCGCCGCCAGCGGCAGGTACACCTGCGTCGGGCCGCGTGGTTTCTCCGATGTCGCGGACCTTGAGCGCGCCGCCGACCGCACCGCGTGCGCCCCTTCCGCCGCCCGCTCGGACGCAGCCGACCTCCTCCTTCCCCGCCCCACCGCCCATGGCGGTTCCCGCCGCCCTTTCGGACGCATCGCCGTACAAACAGACGAGCAGCAAGAAGACGCTGTTCCTGGGCGCTGCTGGTGTAGTGGCCGTCGCTGTCGTGGCATCCGTCGTTGCCTTGTTGCCCAAGCAGGGCTCGCTCGTCGTCACCGTAGCGGGACCGGGCAATAAGCCCTTGTCAGAGCTTTCGGTGTTCGTGGACGGGGCGCAGCGTTGCGATACCTCGCCGTGCCAGGTACGCGAGCTCACTGCGGGCACCCACCTGGTTCGCGTGACTGCCCCCGGCTACGAGCAAACTGCCGATCAGGCAGTCAAGGTCGAGGCCGGCGACGAGGCCGTTCACAACGTGACACTCACGCGCGGCGCCAGCGGCAGCGGCCTCACCGTTCGTGCCGAGGGCCGCGGCCTCAAGCTCTTCGTCGACGGCAAGGAAATGGGTCCGCTACCTCAGGAGCTTGCGGATCTGGAGCCCGGCGAGCACCTCGTGCGCGTCGAGGGCGGCGATCGTTACGAGCCTCTCGAGAAGCAGATCACGATTGAGCCAGGGCGGCTTGCGACGTTCGAGCCCAAGCTGAAGGTGAAGAAGGGCCTGGCCACCATCAAGCCCGGCAGCAACGCAGCAGAGGCGCGGGTCGTGTTGGTCAGCGGCAACGAGCGTCGGCCCGTGCCGCAGCTGCCTCTTGCCGTCGATATTCCGGTCGACAAGCCCTACAGCATCGTGGCCACCAAGCCGGGCTTCCAGGACTTCGAGCAGAAGCTCGAGTTCGAGGACGGCCAAGCCGAGCGCACGTTCGTGATCGATCTGCTGCCGGCTGCCGAGCAAGAGGCGCCGATAGCGGCTGCAGGACGTCCAGCGCCAGTGGCTGCGCCGCGCTACGTCGCCCCTCCCCGGGCCCCCGCCCCTGCCGCGGCAGCACCCGCACCAGCGGCCGCCAAGGCTGCTGCCGGCAACGGCACCTTGAGCCTGAGCTCGACCCCACCATCGAACGTGATCTTGGACGGGCGGCCCCTTGGTTCGACGCCGAAGGCGGGAGTGAGCGTCGCTCCCGGTCCCCACACGGTGATCTTCGTTCATTCGGAGCTGGGCCGCAAAGCCAAGACCGTCACCGTGCAGCCTGGCAAAACCACCGCCGTGGCGGTGGCGTTCGAGTAGCGACGCGCGCCCGCGTCGAAGCCGCGGGCGCGTTTGCTTCTACTGGGCTTCGCCCCACGCCCGGAAGCTGCTCCAGCATTCAGTCGTGTTCGCCGACACCGTGCGCCCTGCACAGCGCGCTGGGTCGAAGGGCGGGCCCAGCAGCAGGAACATCTCGCGCGTGACGAAGGTCATGTCGCGCGCCCACAACGTGCGGAAGCGCTTGCCGCGTTCCTCGAATCGATCGCGCTCGGCCTGCCCCAGCACGCTGCCCAGGTACGTGCCTGCGAGCTCCTGAATCTCGGGGTCGTCGGAGACGGTGAGCACGCGCTCGAGAAAGCTCCGCATGGCGTCCCTTTGACCCGCCTTGTTGAAGAGCACGGCGGCCGTGATGCAGTGGTGGGGAATGTTCTCGTTCGAGCCCATCAGCTCGCACGAACGGGCCAGGTACTTGGCTCCTTGCATGCGCCACTCGTCGCGCTCGGCGGGCGGCACGAGATTGGCGGCGAGGTAAGCGTGGAACTGACCTGCGACCAGCCAAAGCTCACTGTCGTGCGGAAACGCCTTGAGACCGCGCTCCTGAATGCGGCGAGCGGCGCGTAGATCGTCCACGGTACCACCCCCTGGCTGGACGCTGATGAGCGTGTCGGCAGTACTCAGGGGCTCACGAAACTTGGGATCGAGGGTGATGATGGTGTCGAGGTATTCGTCGACCAGCTCGAAGCGGCGCTTCTGCTGAAAGTGCTGACCATAGCCGACGAGCACGTGCGCAAAGATCAGGTCTGCCAGGGCCGAACGGTAGCCAAGGCTCATCAGCACGGTCACTTCCGGCGGCGGCAAGAGGAGCTTGTCTTCTTGCTGCTTGACGGATCGAAAGCGCTCCGCCAGGCCAGGGCGCAGCAGGGTCACGACGACGAACGCGGCGGCAAAGAGCGCCAGCGCCATCAGCTTGGCGCTCCGATCGCTATTCGATCTCATGCTGTACGTCCATCGGCGACAAGGTAGTTGCACCACCTGCGGAGTAGGTGCCCTCGATTTCGATCGTGCTCAGGATAGCATCCCCGTCCAGATCGCCGTGTGCGCGCGCACGGAATTTGGCAAGCTCCGGTGTGCGCTCGGCGTCGAAGGCGAAGCTGTAGGCGTGTGCGGAGTCGAAGCCGAACTCGAGCTTGCGCCAGCTCGGATGGTCCCAAGTTCCGGGCGGATCCTTGACGCGATTGCCGCGCGGCACGGCGGCGGGCGTGAGGGGCGCCGCGTCTGGCAAAGCGCTGGTCGACTGCGCAGCATCGAGCAGTGCGGCTGTGCGCGTGACAAGCTCCGTCACGCCGGAGGTGGCCTCGCTTACGTAAGAGGCATGTAAGTTGCGCACGAACGTGGGTACCACCACGGCCAGCACCGATGCGCCGACGGCGATGAGCGCGGTGGTTTCAGCAAGGCTCAGGGCACGCATCGAAGAGCGGCTACCTACTTCGACGCCGCTCCGGTCGCAATCAGACCGGTGTCGGCGTACCCTGCGCGGATGCCGACGAAAGCCCACAATTACGGTGAATTGGCGCGGTGACGCAGCTCGACCGCTGACCCAGGGCAACTGACAAAAAACGTCACCGTGCGATCACGAATGCTGGACATTTCAGTGCGAACACTGCCCTGCACGCGCGGCACGGCCGTTGCTTAGTTCCCCATCAGATGCGCTTCGGTCTTGCAGCTCACCGCTCCGTGCCTCGCGGCTTCACGCTGGTCGAGCTGATGATCGTAGTGGCCATCGTGTCCATCCTCGCCACTATCGCGGGTTACGGCGTCAGCCGTTACCTCGCCGCATCGAAGACTGGCGAGGCCGTGCAGATGATCGGCGCGATCAAGGCAGCTCAAGAGAGTTACAAGGACGAGACCTTCCAGTACCTGAATGTCTCGGGAAACCTCAGTACATTTTACCCAACCAACGCGCGTCCCGGGCGCAACAAGGTGTCGTGGGGAGCCGGCACTGACGCCGTCGCCAACAACTGGCGCACGCTCGGTATCAGCCCAACCGGTCCTGTGCTGTTCGTATACTCGTGCACGGCAGGCTCCGCAGCAACGAATGTCGTTTCCCCCGGCTCCGATATCACCATCGGCAACTGGCCCACGGCCCTCGGGCAGCCCTGGTATGTGATCAAGGCCGTCGCGGACCTGGACGGCAGCGGAGACAAGCCGACGGTGTTCGTGGGCAGCAGCTTCACCACCGAGCTCTTCTCTGCCGGCGACGGCTCCTAGTCACTTCCAAAGTTTTTGCGTCTGTCATTGCAGACGCATCTGTCACTGCAGACGCAACCAAATTTTCGCAACCAACCCAATTCACGCAAAAGGACAACATTTCTCACATGGTTACCAAGCTCAAGAATCTGAAACGCGGCTTCACCCTCGTGGAGCTCATGATCGTCGTCGCCATCGTCGGCATCCTGGCCGCACTGGCGATCTACGGCGTCAGCAAATACGTGTCGAACGCAAAGAGCGCAGAAGCCCGCAACGCCCTCGGCCGTATGGCAAAGGACGCCGTGAGCGCTTATCAGAAGGAGGCCATGTCAGCCACCGTGCTCGCCCTCGGCGCCTCTTCGAGTCTCAGTCACCGGCTCTGTGGGTCCGCAACCAATAAGGTCCCACTAACGGTTCCGGCCGGGGAAAAGTACCAGTCGAAGCCGAGCGAATGGGGCGGGACCAAGGATATTGGCTGGACATGCCTGAAGTTCTCGATGGACGCTCCGCAGTACTTCCAATACGACTACACGATGGCTTCAGACAAGTTCACGTGCACGGCCACGGGTAACTTGGACGCCGACGCAGTGAATTCGGTATTCGCGATGAGTGGCTCGGTGCAGACGGACGGCACGCAGAAGGTGGCTGTCGTCGCGCCGAACGTCGAGGAAACGAATCCCGACGAATAATAGCTTTCGAACAGCTCTCTTGAATCGAACCGCGTCCACTGGACGCGGTTCTCTTTTGTGTTCGACTCTGTGAGCCCTTTTCATGCGTTCTAGCTCTC
>DASQDA010000929.1:0-8207 GCA_035634435.1 Polyangiaceae bacterium | reverse complement strand
GTCTTGCTCTGGCCGAGCACCGTGGCGGCATTCAGGCGTTGGCGAAAGCGCCCCTCCAGTAGCTCCGCTGCTCGACGAAAAATAGCGGTTCGGCTCTCCAGATCGCGAGCGGCCCAGTCGGATCGCGCCGCCAGCGCGCGCGAAATGGCCCTGCGCACGTCCTGTGCGGTGGCCACTTCGTAGTCGCCCAGATGCAGGTCATGCCGGTGTGGAGCGCGCATGGGCAGCGTCGCGGCGCCGCTCGCGCCCCCGAGGCGCAGCGGTATGAATGCTGGGTTGTCACTCTGACGCGCAATCTCAGCCCGCAGCTCGCTCCGCTCGGGGCTCCCAGGCCCGTAGCTCAGAATCGGTTCATTCAGGGGTTCGCTGGCCACCCATCAGACTAGCCGCGTCTCTCCGCCCGGCCAACGACGGGCGCATCCCTGCTGAGGCCAGGCGCCCCTACTGGCAAGGCGCCATCCCGCCCCCACGCTGGTCACCCATTCGTCACACCGTCTTCCCGCTCCGCCCGAGGCACGGCCGTTGCAACACTCGTCCAGGCGACCCTGTGGAGCTTTTACCTCGGGGTTGCAGATTGGAGACCTCATGCACGAAGAGAGCATTGCGATCGGGTTTCACGCCTACCTGGCTGATGACGCCGAAGAGCTGGGCCCGATCAGCGCGATCTCCGACAATGGGGAAGAGCTCACGGTTCATGTGGAAAACGCCGGCGATATCGTGCTGCCCGTAGACGCGGTCGCGTCGGTCCGTTCGGACAAGGTGATCCTCGACTGTTCGAAGCTGGAGCCCGACGTGCACGCCGCCATCGGGCACGATCACGGGGTCGACGACTTGCCAACGGGTTGAGCCGCGGCCGGCTCGCTCAGAAGCCCAGCTGATTGGGCGGCGGAGTCGCTGGCGGCTCCCCTCGGCGCGGCGCCTCCTCGATGGGGCGCGCGCCCGGCGGCTGCACATCGGCCCCCGTGTAGCACTGCGTCCCGTGCTTCGGCCCCGTTTGACAGTAGGTCCCCGCCCCCGGGCCGCAGCCAGAAGCGACGGCAGCGCCAAGCGCACAAATCAGGAAGTAGCCTCGCATGTCCGCGCTCCCAGCAAGGCCGATGCCAGCAAAACCGGCCGTAAAAAGCCCGCAAAGCCGCGTTTGCGTGAACCGCAGGTAACAGCCCCCGCAACGCCTCCGATCGCGCTCGGTTCGAGCCCGTGGACGGCAGCCCGCAAACGCCTCATTGGGCTGGCGCGCCACGCGGGAACGTGCGCGCTGCTCGTCGCACGACGACGCTGGGCAACGGTCCTACGCGCGACGCCGCGCTGCGGCCGCGCCTGCGCCCGCGCGGCAAAATCGCGCTCTGGGAACCAAGGCCGCGTATGCTTGCGCAATGAGCCACGTGGTGAACCTCAACAAGTTTCGCAAGCGCAAGGCCAAGGCCGACCGCGAGAAGCTCGCTGAGACGAACCGGCGGCTGCACGGCAGGACCAAAGCCGAGCGCGAGCGCGAGGCGCTTCAAAAACGAAGGCTCGAAAGCAAGGTCGAGGGCGCTCTGCTCGAGCAGGCGGCCGCGGAGACGTCGACGGATGAACCGTAGCTGACTCCACGTGCGCGAACCCGCCCAAGCTGCCTCGTTGGGCGGATGCCGACAGGTCGCCTCGCGCCAGCGGCGGGCCGGCGGACTTCCTGGCCGGCTCCTCGCAAGTGACCCCTTGCCCGAGCGTTCCACCGATTGTGTCGCCGAACGCACGCCCCTTGCCGGTCAGCTCATAGCGTTGACAACAGAAACCTCGTCCCTAGGTTTCGGATTAGGGCCGTCCGGTACCCACGCGGCGCCGTCACCCCGGAGAAGACGCAATGCCATTCACCCTCGCCTCACTCTTGGTTCATAGTCCTGCGACTCCGCCGCTAGCACGCGAAGCCCTCAAAGCGGCGACGCTGGGCCCGCCAGAACGCCGTGCCGCCGAGCTCGCCTCTGCGGGGCGCATTCTGTTCCGCGAGACCGAGCTCGATTGCGGCGAGGTGCGTGACATCCTGGGGCTGGATGCCGACTACGGCTGCACTGCCGCGCGCTGACGCAAGACACACGTCTGCGTGAACCATACGTCACAGGCGCGGTCTCGGGACGGCGCTTTTCGGCGCAAACTGCCTGCTCCCCGGCGTGGGAACCCGAGGCACACCGTGTGCTCACTTCGCCGCCGTGGGCCATTGTATGCAACGAACCGGGTTGACTCGGCGAGCGGGGTTACTCGTCCTCGCAGGGGTGACGAGCTGGGGCTGCGGTATTTCGACGACCGCCACGTTCCTGCGCGAGCCGCCAGGGCCGATCACGCCGCGCCCGGCCGAGTCGGTCGAGATCTATTCCGCCGGGCGCCCGACGCAGCCGCACGTCGACCTCGCGTTCATCGAATCCGAGCAGCTGAGCACCTACACCGCCGGTGACACTCCGGAGATCATCGCCGACATGCGTGAGCAGGCCGGGCGGCTCGGGTGCGATGCATTGGTGCTCGGCAGCACGTTCTTCCGCGTGGACGACGTGAACACCCTGTTCTCGGGCGACACCCGGGATCGCAAAGGCCTCTCCGGAACCTGTATCGTCTACACGCGCGGCGCCAAGCTCGAGGGAGCCGAGGTGTCGCGATCGGCGCCTCGCCCATAGCGCCCCGGCTCACGACCAGCTGGGGCACCAGCGTTCTCGGAGGAGGAGTGCTTATGACTCGGCCGTGCCGGACACCCGTCTGCCGCGAGGTTCGAGTGGCCAGGAGTGAGGCTCTACGCTACGGCTTCGGCTCGGCCGACGTGAGGCGGACGAGCTTTCAGCTGGCAGTCTTCGCGGTGCGGCGTGGCGACCTGGCGGATCTGGAGTAAGGTTTCGCTGCTCCGGGCTGCCGCCGTCGTCGGCGTCGCGATGCGCAGCGTGGCTGCGTCGCGACAGGCCCAGAGCCTTCAATCGCGGCGACAGCTGTGAAAGCGTAATGCCTACGGACCCACTGGACTTGGTCATCGAGCCGCAGCCGCTGTCGGTTCCCTCACGTCTCTCGCGTCTCTCGCGCATCGAGGTGAGCACGTCGCCCTCCGCGCGACCGGAGCTCATTCTCGAGGGCGACATCAAGTTCTCGGAGGCAGCGGTGCTGTGGACCAGCGTCAGCAAGCGCCTCGAGTCGGTGGCGCGCGGCGAGACGCTCGACTTCGACATGTCGCGCGTCGAAAGCGTCGACGGCGGCACCATGGCCCTGCTGGTCCACCTGCGCAACGAGCTCAAGCTGCGCGGGGTGCGTTCCGACTTCGTGGGTGCCACCGGCGCCGTACAGGAGCTCGTGCATCTGTACGGTGGTGACGAGAATCCCATCCGCAGGAAACGTCGCCGCCCGAAGAAAAGCCTCGAAGAGATTGGTGAGCGGACGCAGGCGTTTTTCAAGGAGGTCAAGGAGGTGTTCGCCTTTTTGGGCGACATGCTCCTGGCGATCGTCGGCCTGTTGCGTGAGCCGCGGACGGCAAACTGGAAGGAGCTGCCTCATTTGATGGAGCGGACGGGCGCCGACGCCGTGCCCATCGTGGTGCTCATCAACTTCTTGGTCGGCTTCGTCATGGCGTTCCAGGGCGCCGTGCAGCTGAAGCAATTCGGTGCGAACATTTTCGTTGCTGATCTCGTGGCGCTTTCGGTTGCGCGCGAGCTGGGGCCATTGATGACGGCGATCATTGTTTGCGGTCGTTCCGGCGCGTCCTTTGCCGCCGAGCTGGGCACCATGAAAGTGTCCGAAGAGATCGACGCGCTACGGACGATGGGCTTCGGCCCCATTCGTTACCTCGTGTTACCGCGCGCTCTAGCCCTGGTCCTGGTCCTTCCGATGCTCACGTTGCTTGCCGACATGGTTGCCATCGGCGGCGGCCTGGTAGTCGGATTGACGAGCCTCGATCTGTCGATCAGCGCCTACCTGGGCGAGACGCGCCAGGCCCTATCGCTCTGGGACATCCTGTCGGGCGTGGTGAAGAGCGTGGTGTTCGCCGTCGCCATCGCGCTCATCGCGTGTCAGCAAGGCTTCGCTACGAGCGGCGGCGCAGAAGGGGTTGGCCGGCGCACGACCTCGTCCGTGGTTGCCATTCTGTTCGCGCTGATCCTCATCGACGCGGCGTTCACCGTGTTTTTCCACACATTCGGCCTATGAGCGAGCCCATCATCAAAGTCAGCGATCTCACCATCGGCTATGAAGACGTCGTGCTGCAAGCAAACGCCTCCTTCGAGGTGTTCGAGGGGGACGTCTTCGCCATTCTGGGGGGCAGCGGCTGCGGCAAATCCACATTGCTGCGTTACTTGATCGGGCTCGAGCAGCCACGCAGCGGTGACATCTGGATAGCTGGGCTCGGCCAGCCCAACCTCGAGGTGGGGCGTCCCCCGTTCGGCGTGATGTTCCAATCGGGTGCGCTGTTTGGCTCCCTCACCGTCGGTGAAAACATCGGCCTGGCGCTGGAGCAGTGGACCGACCTTCCGCATGACGCCATCGCCGCCGTGGTTCTCGCCAAGCTTCGCCTCGTGGGTCTTCAGGGCACCGAGGACAAGTTCCCCGCCGAGATCTCGGGGGGCATGAAAAAGCGCGCGGCAATCGCCCGGGCGCTCGCGCTCGAGCCAAACCTGATCTTCCTGGACGAGCCTTCGGCGGGTCTCGACCCGGTCAGCGCCGTGGAGCTGGACGAGCTCATCCTGACGATGAACCGTGGTTTGAACCTTACGGTCGTGATCGTCACGCACGAGCTAGCGAGCATCTTCAAGATTGCCAATCGCTGCATCATGCTCGACAAGCAAAGCAAGAGCATCATCGCACGCGGCGATCCACGGGAGCTGCGCGTCGCCAGCACCGATCCGCGGGTGCTCGGGTTCTTCAACCGCGCCCCAAAGGAGGGCTAAGTGGCAACGCCCAGCAATCACTGGAAGTTAGGCTTATTCGTGGTCTGCGGTATTTCGCTGGGGCTAGCCAGCGTCGTCGTGTTCGGCGCGCGCGGTCTGCAGAAGGAGAGCGTCAGCTACCGCACCTACTTCGACGAGTCCGTGCAAGGACTCGAGGTAGGCTCGCCGGTGAAGTTTCGGGGAGTGACGGTCGGCTCGGTCTCGAAGATCGACATCGCACCTGACCGTCGCCACGTGGGCGTCACGAGCGATCTCGGCGTGGAGGAGATCAACCTAATGGGGCTCGGGCACGGCAAGGGCAGTGACCTGCAGATACACGTGCCTCCAGATCTGCGCATTCAGCTGGCATCCGCCGGCATCACGGGAGTCAAGTTCATGCAGCTCGACTTTTTCGCCGTGAAGGGCAACCCCGTCCCGACGCTGCCGTTTCCCGTGCCAGAGAACTACATACCGGCTGCTGTCTCGACGATGAAGAACCTGGAAGATGCCATCGTGTCCGCCGTGGCACGGATTCCCGAGATGACCGACGCTGCCCTGCGCCTGATCGAGAAGCTCGACGGCCTCGTCAACGACGTGGGTCAGGCTCAGCTGCCCGAACGCACCATCAAGACGTTGGTCAGCGTCGAGCAAACCTTCTCCGGCGTGCGGACCAGCTTGGCCGAGCTAGAGGCCGGCAAGATTTCAACGCAGGCGCAGGCGACCCTCGGGCGTCTGGACGGCGCGATTGCGCGGGTCGACAAGTTGATCGAGCGTGTCGGCAGCGACCAGGGTGTCGTCGTCAGCGCGGAGCGGGCGTCGAATGCAATGGGGGATGTGGCCGTGAATGCGCGTGGGCTGACGGACGATCTCGGCACCACGTTGCGAGAGGTTCAGCAAGCGGCGGAGTCGATCCAACGGCTGACCAACGCTCTTGAAAGGGATTCCGACATGTTGCTCAAGGGCCGAGCGCAGGGCACCCCGTGAGGGGCCGGGCGCTTCACTCACTCAGCGCTGGGCTGCTACTGAGCCTCGCCGGTTGCGCCTTGCTCGGCAAAAGCGAGCCGTTGACTCCACGTTACTTCAGCCCCGAGACGGCGTTGCCGCCAAAGACAGCGGCCTCGGCCGCGCCGGTGCCGCTCCGCGAAGGGGCCGAGCTGCGGCTCGGCCGTATCAACGCCGCGCCGTATCTGGACGAACGCATCGTCTTCCGCGACTCGGACTTCGAGCTCGGCTTTTACGAGGACCGTCGCTGGACCGAGAATCCCGAGGCCTACCTGCGTCGGGCGCTCTCACGCTCGCTCTTCGAGAGCTACGGCATTCAGCGGATCGTCTCGGGTCCCGGGCCCAGCTTGGACGTCGAGCTCACCGAGCTCGCAGAGCTGAAGCGCAGCCCGGCCATGGCGCGCGTCCGGCTCACCTACACGCTCTCCGACGATCGTCTGGTGCGCCGGGAGGCCACCGTCAGCGTCGAGCTGCCGATCACCGGGAGCGGCAGCGACGCCGCGGAGCAAGGCGTGCGAGCCATGAGCCGCGCTCTGAGCCAGGCCGTTGAGCAAGTCGTCGAGCAAGTGGTCGACGAGCTGCGAGCCGCGCCAGCGCCGCAATCGGTCAGTCAAAGCCAGCCTCCCTGATCGTCAGAGGTGGCGTGTCTCGGCGGGCGCGCTCCACCAGTTGTCCGCTCTGCCGTCACAGTAGGTCACCGGCGCCGCGAGCAGATCCGCTGGATCCAGATCGTCCAGCGCGGCGACATTCACGGAGACGTATTCGGCCGGGTTCCAGTCCGCCGGCTCCACCCAGCCATAAGGCGTCACGCCGCAGTGCTTGCAGAAGCCGGTGTGCCCCTTGCTTTGACCCGCCTTGTACCCGCTCAGCTCGCTCTCGCCACCAAGCGAACGAAAGCCGGACGGCTCGACCTTGACGCTCCACCAACGCTTTTTCCAGCAGTAGGTGCAGTTGCATTTGGTCGTTCCTTGCGACCAATCGACATCGGCTTCGAACTTCACGCGCCCGCAGTGACAGCTTCCACGATAGGTCTTGTTTGCCATGCCGACGGCATACCAGGCCTTGCGGACACATTCGGTCCTCGATTGAGCAAAAAGCTCAAGAACGCGCCCCGCATCGGCCCGCTGAGCTCGCATGGGCGTGTCACTTCTCAGCCACGCTGCGCTGATCTATTCTGAGAGGTTAGGAGGTATTCTTGCATCGGACGCTGAGACGTATTCTGGTTGGAGCAGGCGCGCTGGTGGGTCTGGCCGTGGTCGGAGGCGGCGCGTTCGTCGCCATCCAAGTGCAGCGGTTCAACAGCAGCATGGAGCGTGTCTACGCGGTGCCTGTTCCCACTATCGAGCGTTCCTCTGCGCCAGCGGTGTTGGCGCGCGGGGAGCACCTCTCGAGATCGGTGGGCGGCTGCGCGACCGCTGACTGCCACGGCACGGACCTCGGTGGCGGCAAGCCCATCGAGGCGGGCCCTGCTGGAACCTTCACCGGACCGAACATCTCGCAGGCGGGACTCGGCGCTGCCTACTCCGACGGCGAGCTGTTCCGGCTCATCCGCCACGGCCTGAAACGGGATGGCCGCTCGCTCGTCTTCATGCCCTCCCACGAGCTCGGGTGGCTGCCGGACTCAGATATTGCGGCCATGATATCCTTCCTGCGCACGGTGCCTCCAGTGCAAAAGCCGAACGGGCCGATGCGTATCGGCCTGCTCGGCAAGGTGCTCGACCGCCACGACCTGTTCGTGCTGGATGTGGCGCGTCGTATCCGTCACGACAAACCCGAAGTTGCCGGCGCGCCCACTGCGGACGCCAAGTACGGTCGCTTCCTGGCGAAGGGCTGCATCGGTTGTCACGGAGAAGGTCTAGCTGGCGGGGCCATCCCCGGAGCGCCACCCGAGTTGCCGGTGCCCTCGAACCTGACGCCACACACCACGGGTTTGAAAGATTGGACGTACGCCGATTTCGAACGCCTGCTCGCAACTGGCGTTCGCAAGAACGGCAAGAAGCTCGACCCTTTTATGCCCCTCGCGGCGCTCTCCAACCTGGACGAGGTCGAGCGCCAAGCTCTCTGGGCGCACCTCTCCAGCCTTCCCCCGCGTCCCTTCGGCGAGCGCTGACGACCGAGCACGCCACGCTCCGGCGCTGACGCGCTATTCGCGCTCAGCGCAGGAACAGCAGTCGATGAAGCCATTCACTTGGCGCCCAATGCGGCCGACGGCGGCACGCACCGCCTCCTCGAGCCCAACGTCACCTTGCACCATGATGAGGCCGTTCCACGAGTGCGCGGCGACGGCCGTCACCTCGCCTTCGAGGAAATGAGCGACGTACGTCGCCTGGCGCGCCTCCC
>DASQDA010000928.1:0-2957 GCA_035634435.1 Polyangiaceae bacterium | reverse complement strand
CGGCGGCTACGGGGGTCCTCCGGGCGGGGGCGGCTACGGGCAGCCTCCCGGTGGCGGTTACCCTCCCCCCGGCGGCTATGGGGGGCCGCCAGGGGCCTACCCGCCCGGCGCGTATCCGGGTCAGGCCATACCAGGGTCTCCAGGCGGCCCCTGGCTACCTGCCGACGCCGTGCGATTTGCCTGGACCGCCATCACGAAGGACTTTCAAGGGGTCGCGCTGCCGATTGCTGCAGCTTTCTTCCTGGCTTCGCTGCCGGGCGCGCTCATCAACATCGCGACGACTGGGCTTCAGACCGCGTTGTCGCTTGGCGGCGCACCCGCCGAAGGCATCCAGGCGACCTCGTTCATCACGGCGCCAATCGTCTACCTGGTCGGTGTGGTAGCGCAGGCGTTTTTCTGGGGTGGCATCGTCCACTTCGCGCTCGCGGTGGGCCGCGGCCAGCGTCCTGCCTTCAACGAAGTATTCTCCGGTGCTCGTTACTTCGCCCCCATGCTGGTAGGGCAGCTTCTATTTTCCATGGCCACGATCGTGGGCACCATGGCGTGCATCGTACCCGGCCTGGTCGTGGCGCTGGGCTGCCAGTTCTACGGGCACCTGATCGTGGACCGCCGGCTTGCTGCCATCGACGCGCTCAAGGAGAGCTGGCGCCTCACGATCGGACAAAAAATGAGCCTGGCCGTGCTTGGGTTGCTGCTGATACTCATCGGCTTCGCTGGCATGCTGGCTTGTTGTGTCGGCGCCCTGCTCGTGAGCTTGCCCGTCACGGCTCTTGCCACCGTTTATGTTTATCTCAAGCTCACGGGCGAAGAGCCGCGCCTGCCACTGTGAACCGCGCGGAGCTCAAGGCTCCGCCCGGCGACACTCAACGCAAGGTGACCAGCTCCTCGGCCGCGGTTGGATGGATGGCAACGGTGCGGTCCAGGTCGGCTTTGCAGGCGCCCATCCGCACCGCCACGGCGAAGCCTTGGATCAGCTCGTCAGCACCCTGGCCGATCGCGTGAATCCCAACGACGCGTTCCTCCGCTCCGACGGTCACTAGCTTCATGGCGGTCCGTTGCTTGCGCTCGGTGACCGCGAAGTAGAGCCCCGAAAAATGCGCGGCGTAGACCTTCACGGCGGCGTCTCCGTAGGTCTGGCGCGCCACGTCCTCCGTCATTCCCACGGTGCCGATCGGAGGGTGACTGAAAACGACGCTCGGGATGTTGTCGTAATCGAGCCTGGCGTCTACCTCACCACCGAAGAGTCGATCGGCCAGGCGGCGACCCGCTGCGATCGCGACAGGGGTGAGCTGCGCGCGTCCCGTGACGTCCCCGACGGCGTAGAGCCCCGGGACGCTGGAGCCCTGGTACGCGTCCGTCACGACGAACCCGCTCGCGTCCAGCGCGACCCCCAGCTCCTCGAGCCCCAGCTCCAGCACGTTCGCCGTGCGTCCGATGGCCCACAGAACGGCGTCGAAGTCGCTCAGCAGCGTGCCTTCGAACGAACGCACCGCAAGGCGATCCGCCGCCGAGTGTTCGACCGACGCAGGGTGAAAGTGAGAAACCAGCTGGATGCCGGAACGTACGAGCTCGTCCACCAGCGTGCTGCGGATGAGCGCGTCGAAGCCGCGCAGCGGGGCGTCAGCCCGGAACGCGCAGGTCACCTCCGCCCCCAAGGCGCGCGCGATACCGCCGATCTCGACGCCCACGTAGCCACCCCCGACCACCAGCAAGCGGCCGGGGAGCGCCGGCAGCTCGAACCAGGCATCGGAGGTGATGCCCAACGTCGCTCCAGGAATGTCCGGAATGCAGGGGCGGCCCCCGGTGGCGATCAGCACGTGCGGGCTCTGCAGGCGCTCGTCAGCGACGCGAACGATTCCCGGCGCCAGCAGGGTCCCGTAGCCCGTGAACAGGTCGACGCCTTCTTCACGCAAACGCGAGGCAAAGAGCGCATTCAGCTTGGCGATGTGAGCGTGGCTCCTGGCCGCCAAGTGCGCGAAGTCGAAGTGAAGCGGGCCTGCGCCCGAGAACCCATAGTCGACCAAATCGCCGTGTCGCTCGGCAAGCTCCGCGGCGTTCCAGAGGATCTTCTTGGGTATACAGCCGCGATTGACGCACGTTCCGCCGAGCGTGCCGGCTTCGACCAGCGCGACCCGCGCTCCATGAGCCCGCGCCCGTCGCGCAGAAGCGAGACCACCACTGCCGCCACCAATCACTATGTAGTCGTACTTGAGCATCCAGCCTCGGCCGGCGCACCGGCGCCTGCACCTGACATAGTGCGGGCCAGAAACGACGACCAGCGCGACTTTTGGTGTGCCTAGCCCGGCTCGGTGCCACGAGCCGGCGCCCAGTGCGAAACCGAGCCTTTCTGCGGGGTGGGTGCACCAGAGACTGGCCGTTTGGGGCAGCTCTCTGGCGAGCCCCGCTGATAGGCTTTAAGGTGGAGCCCCCGGCGCGATCCAGGTGCCCCTCCGTAGCTGCGGCTGGCGGGGAGCCACGCTTCGATCGCGCTGCGGCTCGCGCCAAACCCATGCAGCGCATCGACTTCTTCCGCCTCGAGCGACCCGTACAAGAGCGTTTCATTGCAGCCGCGCGGGGTGCGGCCTCCCCCGTTCCACTCGCGCTCAGAGCGGAGCCCTTGCCGCGCGGCGTGCTGCTGTGGGCGGGAGTGGGCGCTCTGTCGCTCCTGCTGCTGGGTGCGCTCACGCTGCTGGGCTTTGGTCGCATGGACAGCTCCTTCGCGCTGCACGCGCCTTGGACGCTGGGCGGCTACGTAGCCCTCGCGCTCATGGTTGCCTTCGCGACCTGGCGCGCGCGCATGGTCCACAAAGCGCGGCGGGCGTTGCCCTTCGTGCCCGGGGTCTACGTGTTTCCCTCGGGTGTGATTGACACGCGGGGCCCTCAGTTCGTTGTGCGACCGCTTAGCGGGCTCGGCTCGGTGGAGCCCAAGCGACACTCGCTCCGCCTGACCTTCGACG
>DASQDA010000927.1:0-3787 GCA_035634435.1 Polyangiaceae bacterium | reverse complement strand
AGCAAGTCAGAAGAAGACGAAAGCGGAATCGCGGCCGTAGCACCTCCCCCGCAGGAGGGCCCTCGGCTCGGTTGTATCGCTAACAACAGGCCCATTCTCGAGCGGCCCGGCAGCAGGGTCAAGAGGGTCGGCTCGCTGCATGCCGGCTCATTCGTCGTGCGGGGAGCAGAACCGGTGCGTACGAGTCGGCACTGCCCGGCGGGCTATTACGCCATCTGGCCGCGCGGGGTGGTCTGTCTCAATCACGGCGCAACGCTCGATCTGGAGCACCCCACCCTGGCCGCCATGGCCCTGGAGCCGAATCTCGAGCAGGCGTTGCCTTACACCTACGGGCGCCTGGTGCGGGAGAGTCCGCTGCTCGAGCGCGACGTGAGCCGCGAAGACGCTGTCAAGATCGTGCGGCCGCTGCCCCAGAGCTCGAGCTTTGCGGTCGTTGGTTCCTGGACGGCCCGCATCGGCGACGGCGAGCCGGAGAGATTGGGACTGCTCACGAATGGGCGTTTCGTGCGCGCTGCGGATCTCGAGGCGGCTCGATCGTCCGCGTTCGCGGGGCAGCCGCTGCGCGGAGGCAAAGCGCTGCCAATGGCTTTCATCGTCAAGCGCGGAGTGCGGCACTGGAAGCTCGACGGCGCGCGGCCGCAGAAGGCCGAGCCGCTCGAATACCACGCCGCGGTAAGCTTGACCGGGCGCTTTCGCACCATCAGCGGCACGAAGTACTGGGCTACCGAGCAAGAGCTCTGGGTGAGGCACCAGGACGTCA
Organism: Polyangiaceae bacterium; assembly: GCA_035634435.1. Lineage (GTDB taxonomy): Bacteria > Myxococcota_A > Polyangia > Polyangiales > Polyangiaceae > PMG-095. The sequence continues at coordinate 3,027 of DASQDA010000927.1, read as the reverse complement.
CGCTCGTACCGCGGCGCAGCAAACTGCCGGAGCTTGCGCGCGACAACCAGCGCTGGATCGATGTCAGCGTTCAGCTCGGCACCCTGGTCGCCTACGAAGGCAACGAGCCGGTGTTCGCCACGCTCGTCAGTGCGGGTCGTGGTCGACTGGGTGATGGAGACGAGAGCGTGCCCGACAAGGACGTCACGCGCCTCGGTACCTTCGAGGTCGTCGCCAAGCACGTGACGTGGCTGAGCGGAGCGCCCGAGCGGGCGGCTGAGGCCTACGCGCTACTCGACCTGCCGTGGACGCTCGAGCTCGCGTCGGGACAGGCCGTCTACGGAGCCTACTGGCACGATCGCTTCGGCATCGAGCATGGCCCCGGCGATCTCATGCTTTCACCTGCCGATGCCGGGTACCTGTTCCGTTGGGCGCAGCCCAGCTTGCCCAAGGGCTGGCACTCGGTGAGCGGCGACACGAGCAAGACCTGGGTGACGCTGCGCAAGTAGCGCTGCGCCCGGCCCAGAGCGCCCGCGCTACCCGCGCAAGCGATCGAGGATGTCTACCGTCGCGTGCGAGCGGTTCAGCGTGTAGAAGTGAATGCCGGGCGCTCCGCCTGCGAGCAGCTGCCGGCACTGTTCCGTTGCATGCTCGACGCCGATGCGTTGCACGGCCGTGGCTTCGCCGCCGGTCGCTTCCAGGCGTGCGAGGAGCGGCGCGGGGATGCCTGCACCACACATCTTCGTGATGCGTTTGACCTGCGACAGATTGGTGATGGGCATGATGCCGGGCACGATTGGGACCAGGATCCCAGCGGCCCGTGCGCGTTCCACGAAGTCGAAATAGACGGCGGGGTCGAAAAAAAGCTGGCTGATGAGCAGGTCAGCGCCGGCGTCGACCTTGGCTTTTGCGTGCAACAGATCGTTGCCGGCGCTCACGGCTTCCGGATGCGTCTCTGGATAGCAGGCGGCGGCGACACAGAAATCATACCGCGCCCGGATGAAAGCGACGAGCTCGACCGCCCGCGCGAAGCCCCCCTCGGGCGTGACGAAGGTCGTCTCGCCACGCGGCGGATCCCCACGCAGCGCAATGACGTTGTCGATGGCACCGGCAGAGAGCTGGTCGAGCACCTCCGCGACCTCCGAGCGTGAGGCGCCGACGCACGTCAGGTGCGCCATGGTCTCCAGCCCAGCCTCGTTCTTGATGCGCTGAACGAGCTCGACGGTCAGGCGTCGAGTGCTACCGCCCGCGCCGTAGGTCACCGAAACGAAGGCGGGCTCGTAAGGCCCCAGCTTGCGAACGGTCTCGAAGAGCCGGTCCACGCCTTCTTCGTCCTTGGGCGGGAAGAACTCGAAGGAAAAAGCGGGGCGCACGCTGCGAAGCTTCTCGGAGATCTTCATGGGGAGGCCGGTCGGATACTATATTCCACGCCAATGCACATCCATATCGTCGGCGTGGCCGGCACCGGAATGGGATCCCTCGCCGGTTTGCTGGCGGAGCTAGGACACCAGGTCTCCGGCAGCGACGTGGCCTTCGATCCTCCGATGGGGCCAGCGCTCGCCGAGTGGGGCGTTCAGTGCCTGCAGGGCTTCGCGCCGGAGCACCTGGTGCCAGCGCCGGACCTGGTGGTCATCGGCAACGTGTGCCGTCCTAGCAACGTGGAAGCGCGAGCCGCGATCGACCAGGGCCTGCCCTATACGCACATAGCAGGCGCTCTGTCGCGCTTCGTGCTCGAGGAAACGGCGCCGCTCGTCGTCGCCGGCACCCACGGCAAGACCACGACTGCGTCCATCGCCGCGCTACTGTTGGAGCGCACCGGGTTCCACCCTGGTTACTTGATCGGTGGGCTGCCCAACAATTTCCCCAGGAGCTTTCATGCGCCGGGACGCCGCCGCTTGCACACCGAGCTCACCAGTGCGCAGCGCCGCACGCCGTTCGTGCTCGAAGGGGACGAGTATGACACCGCCTTTTTCGAGAAGACTGCCAAATTCCTCCATTATCGGCCCGAGGTGGCGATCGTGACGTCCATCGAGCACGATCATATCGACATTTACCCGACGCTCGCGGCCTACGTGGAGGCCTTTCAGCAGCTCGTGCAGCTCGTTCCGGAGCACGGGCTCATCATCGCCAACGGCGCCGACGCCAACGTGCGGCGCGTGGTCCGCTCCGCGAAGGCGAGTGTTGCGTTCTTCGCCCTGCAGGGCGAAGACACGGGGGACGTCGAGCCGCACTGGCTTGCAGCACCGGCGCAATCCGGTCCCGAAGGAGCCACCTTCGATTTGTTCGCGGGTGGGGTTGCCTGCGGACGCTTCGCGCTGCGCTCCAGCGGACGCCACAACCTCAAGAATGCGCTGGCCGCTGTCGCAGCTGCGGCCCAGGGATACGGCGCGAAGCTGCATCAGCTAGGGCCGGCGCTCGCCGAGTTTGCTGGGGTCAAGCGGCGCCAGGAGGTCCTCAGCACCGCTCGCGAGATCACCGTTTACGATGACTTTGCCCATCACCCGAGCGCCGTGCGTGAGACGCTCGCGGCGCTTTCGGAACGGCACCCTGGCTCCCGGCTGATTGCCGTCTTCGAGCCCCGCAGCGCAACCGCTTGCCGCAAGCTGCACCAGGAAAGTTATGCGACGGCATTCGCGGGCGCGGACATCGTTCTGCTGGCGCCGCTGGGTCGTGCGGATTTGCCCGCGAGCGAAGCGCTCGATCTGGAGCGCCTCGCTCGCGAGATCGGCAACCAGGGCAAGCTTTCGCTCGCCTGCACCAGTCTCGAGCAGATTCTCGAGCGCTTGAGTGAGCTCTCGCGGCCAGGGGATGTGGTGGCGCTGCTTTCGAATGGCAGCTTCGGCGGCATGACGCATCGCGTTGTAGAACGACTAGCACTCGAACCCGGCGCGTGAGCGCGGGGACCAACACCTTGCGAAGACCTCGCGTTCGCCGGCCGGGCGGCAGCTCGTTCCGCGGGCTTCATTTGCTCGTTCGGGCGAGCGCTCTCGCGCTAGAGGGGACGCCGCGCACGAGGTGATACACGTGACTTGTCCCTGCGGAAAAGGC
>DASQDA010000926.1:0-4726 GCA_035634435.1 Polyangiaceae bacterium | reverse complement strand
GGTCGATCTCGCGGACGACATTCAGGTCGATCCCGCCGTCGAGCACGATCTGGACGTGGTCGTCGATCGCATCGTGGTGCGCGAAGGAGCGAAGGGGCGCATCACCGACTCCGTCGAGCTCGCCCTCAAACTGGGCGACGGCACCGTGCTCATCGACCCCTTGAACGACGACGAGCCCGTCGTGATGAGCGAACGGCTCGTGAGCTGGGACTTCGGCATCACGCTGCCTCCACTGGAGCCCCGCCTTTTCTCATTCAACAGTCCGCACGGAGCTTGCCCCGTGTGCGACGGCCTCGGCGTGCGCTCGGCTATCGATACAGCGCGGGTGGTGCCCGATCCTACCCGCTCGTTGCGTGAGGGCGCCGTCGCGGCGTTCGGCCGCCGTGGCTCGATGGCGACCGCTGCCGAAGTCGCGCGCTTGGTCGAGACGCTGAACGTCAACCCCGACATCGCCTTCGCCGACCTGGCGGAGGACATGAAGCAAGCGATTCTTCTGGGCACCAGCGTTGCTCCGCTGCGCCGACGGGGTCGCGGTCGTGAGCGCGAGTACGAGGGCGTCGTGCCTCGATTGCGTAACATGCTGGAGACGGGCCAATTGCCGGAGGGCGAAAACGAGCTGGAGGACGGCGCCATCGGGCCCGAGGACCTCGGCCGTTTCATCGTCACGCAAACGTGCGAGGCGTGCCACGGCGTGCGACTGCGGCCCGAGGCTCTGGCGGTCAAGGTTGCGACCAAGAACATCGGCGAGGTGTGCGCGATGCCGCTGCGAGGCGTGAAGGCCTTCCTCGAGGACTACGCCGCCGGAAGCGATTTCCTGGGCCGCGACGCAACGATCGCGTTGCCGTTGGTGCGCGCTGTCAGCGAGCGGCTCGGGTTCCTCATCGAGGTGGGCCTGGACTATCTGACGCTCGATCGAACGGCCCACACCTTGTCAGGCGGCGAAGGCCAGCGCATCCGCCTGGCGACGCAGATTGGCGCATCCCTGGTCGGCGTCCTCTACGTGCTGGACGAGCCGAGTATCGGCCTGCACGCTCGTGACAACGAGCGCCTGCTGTCGGCGTTGCGCCGTCTCGTCGACAAAGGCAACAGCGTGATCGTGGTCGAGCACGACCGCGACGCCATTCTCGCAGCCGATCACGTGCTGGACATGGGGCCTGCTGCGGGCGCTCACGGCGGCCGCATCGTCGCGCAAGGCACGCCTGCCGAGCTGATGGCCGATCCCAACAGCGTCACGGGTCCCTATCTGTCGGGTGCCAAGCGCCTACCCGTCCCCAGTGCGCGGAAGCTGCCCGGAGCAGCAAAGCTCAGCGTCATCGGGGCGCGGGCGCACAACCTGCGCGAGGTGACGTTGGAGATCCCACTCGGGCTGATGACCGCCGTCACCGGGGTGAGCGGCTCCGGCAAGAGCAGCTTGGTGGTGGATACCTTGTTGAGCGCAGTGCGCGCGGAGCTCTACGGGGCGACAAGCTGGGTTGGACCCTGTGATCGAATCGAGGGGCTCGAGCATATCGACAAGGTGATCAGCATCGATCAGGCTCCCATCGGGCGGACGCCACGCTCCAATCCCGCAACCTACACCGGTATCTTCACGCACCTGCGCGAGCTCTATGCGGGGCTTCCGGACGCGCGCGCCCGCGGCTACAAGCCGGGCCGCTTCTCCTTCAACGTGAAGGGCGGGCGCTGCGAGGCCTGCCAGGGGGATGGCGTGTTGCGTATCGAGATGCACTTTCTCCCCGACGTCTACGTGACATGCGATGCGTGTGCCGGACGGCGTTACAACCGCGAGACCTTGGAAGTGCGTTACCGTGGGCTCTCGATCGCCGAGGCGCTCGACCTGACGGTGGACGTCGCCGACGAGATGTTCGACTCCATCCCGCGCATACGGCAAAAGCTCGCAGCGCTGCGCCAGGTCGGCCTCGGCTACATCCAGCTCGGGCAGCCCGCCACCACGCTGTCGGGCGGCGAGGCGCAGCGCGTAAAGCTTGCCACCGAGCTGTCGCGCAAGGCGACGGGTCGCACCCTCTACGTGCTCGACGAACCCACCACGGGCCTGCACTTCTCGGACATCGAGCTGCTCACTCACGCGCTGTTTGGTCTGCGGGACGCAGGCAACTCGGTGCTCATCATCGAGCACAACATCGACCTCATTGCCTGCGCCGACTGGGTCATCGACCTGGGACCCGAGGGCGGCGAGCACGGCGGCACTATCGTCGCAGCGGGGACACCGGAGGCGGTTGCCGCGCATCGCAACAGCTACACGGGACATTACCTGGGCTTGGCCCTGAACGGGGGCGGCGAGGGTACCGCCTCGACAGACGAGAAAAAGAGCAGCGCCAAGCGCGCCGCCGGCAGTCGCCGGCGCCGAGCCTGACGCATGTTTGGGCTGCGGTGAGCCTCCAAACTAAGGCCCGTTTCGCAGACTTTCGGCCCCAGCTCAGGTGAAGTCTTTTTCGACTCGCTCCTGGTCTTCCTTGCAGCGAATGCAGAGTGTGGTCTCCGGCCGCGCCTCGAGGCGTTTGCTGGAGATCTTCTCGCCGCATTCGTCGCACACACCGAACGAGCCGCTCTCGATTTTCTCCAAGGCCTTCTGGATCTTGTCGAGAAAGACCTTTTCTCGGCCCCTCAGGCGGAACGTGAACGACTGGAGGTACTCGCTCGACGCGAGGTCCATCTCGTCCGGGAGATCGTTGGCATCGAGAGCCATGTCTTCGTCGAGCGTCTGCTGCGCGCGCTTGATGATCTCATCGCGCTTCGCCTCGAGCATGTCTTTGAATTTCTTGAGCTGAACTTTCGTCATCACCGGCTCGATGGGCGGGAAAAACCGAACGCGTCCAGAAGTCCTTTTCTGAACGGCCCATCAGCATAGAAACGGACCCTCACTCCGTCAATGCGTGAGTGCACACGGCGTACACGCCCGTCCGTCATTGCTGCCCACAGCGGGCGCTTTGCCCGGCCATTCGTCCGGCGGAATTCAGAGACCGTCGCGGTAGGCGCGGAGCGCATTCACCACGGCATCGGCCATCTTCTGCCGGAAATCCCCCGTGTTGAGTCGTAGCTCCCCACCCGTGTTGGAAATGAACGAGGTTTCGAACAACACGGCGGGCATGCGTGCCCCGGCAAGCACGTAGAAGCCAGCGCGCTTCACGCCTCCGTTCGGAATCTCGGGATACGCGTCAGCCAGAGAAGCCATGGCCGAACGTTGCAGCAGCTCCGCAAAGTGCAGTGAGGCTCGCACGTTTGCCGGAGCAGCGACGCGCGCCAACGCGTTAGCGAGCTCGGCCGCAGCGGCCGCCGAGGCAGCGTTCTCTCGCGCGGCGATCCGCTGCGCGACCTCCTCTTGGCTCTGGTCGAGCACGAAGGTCATGACGCCCCGGGCCCCGGTGTCTTCACTGGCGTTGCAATGGATAGACACGAAAAGATCGGCATGGAAGGCGTTGGCGCGCGCGGTCCTTTCATCGAGCGGCACATAGTGGTCACCGTCGCGTGTGAGCAAGGTAGCAATGCCCAGCTCACGAGCGATGAGTGGCGCTGCCCGATGCGCGATGTCGAGTGCAACATCCTTCTCGCGCAACCCGCTTGGGCCGGTCGCTCCTGGATCATTGCCGCCGTGACCAGGATCGAGCACCACGCGCCGCAGCACCCGGCGACCTGCCGCGGCGGAAGGCGGATCGGGCCGGGGCGTGAAGACGTCGATGACCAGCCGCAGCGGCTCCGGCAAGTAGAAGGCCCGGTGCTCGGCCGAGCGCGCCAGATCCAGCACCACACGCGCGCCGGTGGGGCGCTGGCCGATGCGAACGCCCTCCACCAGGCCCGTCATTGCAATGCTGCTGGGGCCAGCGTAGGCGGCGCCGTCGATATCCACGAACAAGCGCGGCTCGGCTCCGTTCGAGTCGGCCTGGCCCAAGTGGAAAGCTGCGGGGTGCGTGACGTGCACCACCACACGCGCCGCGTCCGTGGAACCGTAGCGCTCGACCTGCGTGATACGAACGGGGCCCACGCGCGTCGTCGGTTGCGGAGGCGCCCCACTGACTGCCAGCTCCGGCAACGTCGCGGAGGGAGTCGCGTGCGCCGCGCGCTGCTCGAGCTCGGCGAGCACGTTCGGCAGCGGCCTGTAGGCAGCGAGGGCGAGCAAGGCTCGGTCAGCCCGCTGGCGACACGCTGCCTGGTTGGACTGGAAGCGGAGCGCATAAACCTGCTGGTAGGTCTCGACCGGGTCACGACGCAGCTCCCCCTCCAGCAGCGCACGCCGCAGCGCGACGTCACAGCTCTTGTCCCCCGGCAATGCTTCCAGGGTGCGCAGGTGCTCGAGCGCCTCGAGGGCGTCTACCTGACGGCGCTCGCGGCGATAGAGGCGCTCACGCAAGGTCGCCGCCGCGTCGAGCAGCTCGCGGGCCCGCGCCGGTGTGGCACGCGAGCCCTCGAGGGCCAGACGGTCAGCACGCACGACCACCTCCGCGCGCGAGCCGAGCTCGGTCGCGAGCACCCCCGCGGAGCTTGCGTCAGCCTCGACCCTGGGGTCCGCTCGGGGGGACGGGTCGCGGCAGCCGGCAAGCATGCAAACGAGCGCCGGTGCGAGCACGCACAAGCCCATTCCCGCGGCGCGCGCGAAAGACGGCGCTACGGCCGAAGCGAAGTGGACATGGGCGCTCAGCGGCATCTCCTGTGGATTCCGACGCGGGCCCGAGCGCGGCAATCGGCGCCCCCCCGTCAGAGCGACGGCTGCGAT
>DASQDA010000925.1:0-3059 GCA_035634435.1 Polyangiaceae bacterium | reverse complement strand
GTGAATGCAGGTTCGCAGGGGGACCCGCAGCTCCGGCCGCGCCATGTCCAGGATGTTGAGGTTGGGCATCCCCTCTGCGGGTTGCAGGTAACGCCCGGTCTTGCCGTGAAAGTAGACAATCTCGCGGCGCTCGTTGATGACGACACACGGCGGCGTGTAGCCCTGCAGGAGCGCTCGTTCCACCAGCGCGCCGAGCGGACGATTGGGTCCGGGCTGCTCCTGTCGCGGCAGTATGCCGCGCCGCTGATCGGCAGGCCTGGCCGCGGTGAGCTGGGCGTGGACCGACGAGTGCGTGGGGATGTCGCGGCGGCGGAAGATGCGCTGCTTCTTGTCAACGGTCGAAAATAGAGAGGTGACGCTGCCGAGACCTTCGGCGGGACCCAGAAAAAGTGCGCCGCCGGAGCGCAGCGCGTAGTGGAACACCGGCAACAGGCGCGCCTGCAGCTCATTGGTAAAGTAGATGAGCACGTTGCGGCAGGAGATCAGGTCGAGCTTGGAGAAGGGCGCATCTTTGACCAGGTTGTGCAGCGAGAAGATCATGCAGTCGCGGATGCGTTTGCTGACCTGAAAGCCGCCGTCCTGGCGAGCATGAAAGTGACGCCGGAGCTGCTCGGGCGAAAGATCGGCGCTGATGGATGCCGGGTAGATTCCTCTGCGCGCGACTTGCAACGCGTGCTCGTCGATATCGGTGGCGAAGATCTGAATCTTGACATCGAGCCGCTCGTCCTCGACGTAGTCGTTCAGCAGGAAGGCCACAGTGTACGCTTCCTCGCCGCTGGAGCAGCCCGCAACCCAGACGCGCAGCGTGCTTCCGTTGCCATGCTCCTTGAAGAGCGCGGGCACGAGCTCTTCCTGCAGCTGTGCAAACGCCTCGGGGTCGCGGAAGAAATGGGTGACCCCGATCAGCAGATCGCGAAACAAGAGCTCGGGCTCTTCCGCATTCGTCTCGAGACACGTCAAATAGTCTTCGACCGATTCCAGCTCACGCACCTGCATCCGCCGCTGCACACGCCGGACGATGGTGGTCGGCTTGTAAAGGCGGAAATCGTGGCCGGTCTTCTCGCGGACCACGTTGAGAATCTTACTCAGACGCGTTTGAATCTGCTCGGGTCGGCGCTCGGGATCGACGCGTGAACGCAGCACGTGTCCAATCCGCTTCGAGAGGGTGCGGGCGAGCTCTTCTGGCGGCACCACCTCGTCGAGGAAGGCGGGGTCGACGACCTGCTTCTCCAGCATCTCGTGCACGGCATCGCTGGAAGCAAACACGAGCCCGCCGTTGGCCTTCAAGGTCTGCACGCCGACAGCGGCGTCAGCTCCGGCGCTGGCGAGCAACACCCCGACGGCGAGATCGGAGTAGCTGCTGCCGACGGAGCTCAGCAAAGCGTCGAGCGGAGCGCGTCGCTCGCGCTCGGTCGCTACCGGCGAGAGCTCGTCCGCGTGCACCCGCAGCCTCGCACTGAGCGGAACCAGGTAAGCATGCCCCTTCATCAAGCGTGTGCCGGCGGCAGCGCGGATGAAAGGCAGGCGTCCAATAGAGGGCAGCTCGGCGGCGGCACTGTCAGCGGATGCGTCGATGTCATCGACACACGCCACAATCAACGTCAAGAACTCGTCGTGGCCGAGCTCCGTCAAGAGCTGCGCCAGACCGCCCCCCAGGGCAGCCTGCGCGGTGGTAACGAGAGCGACCACCACGTCCAGGGAAGTGGATTGCGGGGGGGGGTCCGACGGAGCTCGCTCGGCGCTCGCGCTTTCGAGCTGGGAAGCTGCGGCGAGCCCGGCATTATTGTCGTTGGAGTGAAGCATGTGGGCAATGGACGGGGAACGAGGGTTCGCCGCCTCGCTCAAATCGAGGGATTAGAGGTATCCTCCAGGATGAGCTCGCCACCTGGATTCGGCGGGCTGCCGAGCAAGCTCATGGCGTTGCGAACCGCAACCGCGTGCTCGTTGAACTCCAGCGCGCGTTCCTCGAAGGCCTCTGCCGACCGCCCCAGGCCCTTGGCACGCCCGTCCTGGGCCATCTTCAACAAGATGCGGTGGCGTTCGATGAGCGTTCGGTAGGCGAGCCACAACGCGCGCTCGAGCTGGCGTTCCTGATCGGCGAGCAACGCCTCCGCCGTGTAGGCGTGGCCGATGTCGCAGCGGTAGCGACCGAAAGGACCTTCAGCGATGAGCCACAGCGGCCCCAGGCACTCGGGGCAGGAGAAATGCGTTGCCTCGCCCATGGCGGCGGTGGCATTGCCGCCTTCGATGGCCGTATGAGCCATGCTACGAAAAGCGATGCGCGCCTCGACGCGGAGCTCGTCTGGTACCGGCAACGCGGGGCCTGGTTCACTGGCGACGAGCTCGCACAGCAACGCGCCGATGGCGTCGGTCGGCACCTTGCGGCTGGCAGCGTTCGTCTGGAGGGCCTGCCGCGGCAGCTCGTTGTCGAGCGCCTCGGCCGGATCCTGCACCAGCGCGATTCCGCCGCACCTCAGCACGGCTGATAGCCCCACGGCGCCGTCCGTCAGCCCGCCACTCAGAATCACCCCGATGACGCGGTTGCCGAATTCGACGGCTGCGGAACGAAACAAGACGTCAATGGACGGGCGCGACGCATTCTCGCGTGGCCCATCGATGACACGGAGTCGCTGCTCGGCGACCACGAGGTGCAGGCCGGCGGGAGCCAGATAGACGTTTCCGGGTAACAGCTCGCTGGTGTGGTCAGCGACCTGCACCGGCAGACGCGAGGTGCCCTCGAGCGCTTGTCCCCAGCTTCCGGAACCCACTGCAACGTGCATCACGACGAGCACCGCGGCAGGCAAGTCTGCGGGCAGCGCCTCCAGCAGCTTGACCAGCGCTGGCAAGCTACCGCGAGATCCACCCACCACAATGACCCGTTCGGGCTCCCTCACGGGCGATATCACCAACTGCTCTGCGTGATGTGCTTGCATTACTGCGGCTCTCGAACCGGCCGGCGTGGCCGATGGAGCGGGTTCGCGGCCGTCCACGCGCTGCACCGACGCGAGAGCCTCAGGCATTTATCGGGCCAGCCTGGAGCAGGCTAGCGGGCGTGACCC
>DASQDA010000924.1:0-1521 GCA_035634435.1 Polyangiaceae bacterium | reverse complement strand
CGGGCCAGGAAAAATCACGCCCGTGGTCTGAGCCCAGGGGTCCACCCAGGAGGCGCCTTGATGCGTGAACAAGAAGGGTTGGTACATGTGAAAGTGGCCCACCACATTGGGGTCGTCCGCCGGCAGGCTGAGCTCTGCGAGTCGTTCGGACGATGCCCAGAAGTAAGGGTCGGCGTGCACCAGCCGCGTCGGATTCGTCTCGCGGATGATACGCAACGCCTCGGCCGTGATCTCGTTGAGGATGGCGGGCTTCAGCTCCGCGCTGGGTTCATTGAGAATCTCGAAGGCGACGCTAGCCGGACGGTTGGCGTAGCGCGGGGCGATCTGTCGCCACATGGCGTAGAGACGCTCCTTGTTGGCCTGAGGATCCTTGTGGATCTCCTCGAAGTGGTGACCGTCCAGGATCACCGATAGCTTGCGGCTCAGCGCTTGCTCGATGGCCCAGTCCACACGCGCGAAGAACTCTTCGCGAATGGTGTAGGGCGGAGTTGCTTGCATGCGCTCCGCGGTGCTGAAGCGCACCGGCAGGCGCACGTGATCGAAACCTCCAGCCGCCGCCATCTCGAACTGCTTCTCGCTCAGCTGCGTGCCCCAGGCACCTTCGCTGGGGGCGTCCAGACCGTTGCCCAAATTGATGCCCTTCATGAAGCCGGGCATCGGCTCCGAGCGCGCAATCACGTCGGGTCGCGCGAGCTGCCGATCGAGCGGCGCCGCGCCCTTCTCCGGAGCACCTGATCCGGAGCTCGAGGGCTCCGGCGCACGCACCCGACATCCAACCGTTGCGCAAAGTACCAAAAGGCTCACGGCAAGCTCAGCGGACCACTTCATGCGGCCCACCATAACCCGCGCGGCCCACCAATCAAGCACGCCTCAGTGAGGCGCATAAGTGGCGGTCGAGCGTGGCTTCAAGACTTGCAACGCCCGCGCTTGGATGCTGATCGCAAAGTGGTAAAAGCCTTCCGGCCCGGGAGCATCTGAGCATAGCTGCCCGTCCAGATGGTAGCTCGGTGTGGTCGACGAGAGCTCGACGCTCGGCGACAGCTTGCTGGGAAAGATTGCTTCCGGCTTCGCCCCCCGGCGCACTTGCTCGATGAGACCCATCAAACGCTCACGCTCGGCTTCACCGATCAGCACCACGTTCAGCTGACCGTCACCGAATTTGCTGAACGGCGCGAGCGGCACGTTCGGGCCGATGAAAGGGATGTTCAGGATTTCTACGCAAAGGTACTCCCCTGAAACCACTTCGTCCTCCAGCGTGAGCGTGTAGGGTCTCGGCACGGCCGACGCGACGCTCGCACGGAACAGCTCCAGGTCGCGCGTCAGTGCCTGCTCCCGTTTGTCAGGGCTCGCCAGGTCTTCACTCCTCCGCACGAGCTCCGCGAACGCCCCGAAACCCACAGCCTCGGAGAAGCTCTGCTGGCCAGTCGCGGTCGTCACGCGCCCGAGATCGAACGGAGCTCTCGAGCTGTCGCTCCACGCCGCAACGATATCCACCAGCTCGCCGCGAATGCCCAAGCTCAA
>DASQDA010000923.1:0-5964 GCA_035634435.1 Polyangiaceae bacterium | reverse complement strand
TCGGCCGACGAGAAGGCATCTTTTGCGGCATCTCCGCCGGCGCGACTCTGGCCGCAGCCCTGCACATCGCAAGCCAGGCCCGAGAGGGCAGCGTGATTCTGGCGATGTTGCCCGACACCGGTGAGCGCTACCTATCCACGGTGCTGTTCGAGGGCGTGGAAACCGGGTCGGACACCATTTAACGCATTTACCACGCTGGCTCCCACGCTGGCTCCCACGCGCGCCGTGCATTCTCCCGAACATGGAGATTGCTCAAGGCGTACAGCCACACAACGAGAAAGCCCGCTCCGTCTGGAACGCCCCGGGTGGGCGTTACGAGGAGATCAGCCGCAGCATCGCCGATGCCATCGAGCACGCCGTGGAGCGGCTCGAGCCCGCGACAGGCGAGCGCATCCTGGATCTGGCGACCGGTACCGGTCTTGCCTCCCGCCTCATCGCGCAGCGCTTGCCCGGCACGAGCGTGACCGGCGTCGACATCGCCGATGAGCTGCTCGCCGCCGCGCGTGGCGCCGCAGCGCGTCAGCAGCTCGCGCTCGAGTACATCGCCGCTGACGCCGAGAAGCTCCCCTTCGGCGACGGGCACTTCGATGCGGTGGTGTCGACGTTCGGCGTCATGTTCGCTTCCCGGCAAGAGGCCGCTGCCGCGGAGCTCGCCCGCGTCGTTAAGCCCGGAGGGCGCGTGGTGCTGGCGACCTGGAAGCCGGACAGCAACGTCGCGCAGATGTTCGGCGTGATGAAGCCATTCATGCCGCCAGCGGTGGAGCCCGCGCCACCGTCGCCCTTTGCCTGGGGCTCGCCGCAGCGGCTACAGGAGCTCCTGGGGGCACACTTCGACCTCGGCTTCGAGCACGGCACTAATTACTTCCGCTACGCCGCCGGGGAGCGCGCATGGCAGCTGTGGGTGAACCACTACGGACCCACGCTGTCGCTGGCGCGCAACCTCGACGACGAGCGACGTGAAGCGTTCCGGAAGGCCCTGATCGCCTGGCACGAGACGTTCACCAGTGCGCTTGGTTACGAACAGCCACGTACGTACCTGATCACCCGCGCCATTCGCAAGTCAGCCTGATGGCCAGCACGAAGGAAAAAGACTATGCGCATTACCAAAAACGACGTGAAGGTCGCAATGCAGATCCCGGGCGCCGTGCTTCGGCTGCAGACCGAGTTCGGCAGCGTGCAAGGCTTCGACAAGATCAGCGCTGAATACTTCAGCTTGTCAGCGGGCGTGGACACGACTCCTCTCTTTCAGGGACTCGAAGGCAACCTCTGCCAGTGCCCGCATTGGGGTTTCATTCTGTCCGGCCAGATCACCACGACCGACGTGAACGGCACTCGCGAGACGGTTAAAACGGACGACCTCTTCTACTGGCCACCAGGCCACAACTTGAAGGTCGAAGAAGACACTGACTTCATCCTGTTCAGCCCGCAGCACGAGCACATCGCGGTCATCGACCACATGAGGAAGAAGTTGAACGAGTAAGTCAGCGCACCCGTCGTTGCAGGGCTCAGGGGCCGCGCCGGCGTCGCTGCCCCTGCCCCGGGTCGCTGAAAGCGTCGCTCAAGATCGAGCTGGGCACGAGCTCCCCGTTGCTCGTTGACGACGACCCCGTGATACCGAACATCAAGCCGCTGTGGCGCCGCTGATGGGCGGGCTGACTCTCGCCCTCGCGGACAATCGTGCAAAGCACGGAGTACTCGCCCTGCGCGCCGAGCTGGGCGAAGGCTGCGAGCGGAACCAAGACCGTCGCCGCGGCGACGCCAGAGCGTCGCTTCTGATCCCCTGGGTCCCACTTTTCGATGTTGACCTCGATACGAGGTCCAGGTGGGTTGTCGTCCTCACGCATAAACAGCTGAGCTCGTAGACCCCGCTCCTCGAGGCCAGCAGTCAGCGTTTCCACCAGCGCCGCCGTGCCGCCCCCATCGTCCATCTCTGCGGCCTCGTTGGAGACGCGAACGACCACTGCGATGGGCCGCTTGACGGGTTGCCCCAGCAGCATTGGCGGTCCCGAGGCACATGCGGACGCAGCGAGCGTCAGCGCTACCGTGAGACGCACCCAGCGCTTCATCCAGATACGCTAGTCGTCGACGCTCGATTCTGTCAACCCGACGTGAGCCGACATCTCCCCACGCGGCGCTCCTTACTCCGCCTGCACGCTGAGGGACTCGAGCTCAAGCGCCCGCGGTGCTCCGGCCACGAAAACCCGCACGCCTGCACACCCACCCGAAGCACGGCGCCACTCGCCAGGGTGTGTGTTACCGACGTTCCCTCGGTGCTCGGCAGAGCGATGGCCTCTGTCGCGGCGGCTGCGCCGAACGCAAAGCGGAGAGCGCCATCTGCCGCCGTCGCGGAGTAGCGAGCTTCGATGCGGTAAGCGCCGGGCTTCGGGACGTGCAGGGTATACGTGAGCCACTCCGTGGGCTCTAGGTTCGTCAAAACGGGTCGCCCATCGCGCCCGGAACCGATGTCCACGTCGCCAGTGCGATACTGGGCGCCGGCATTGCCCGGCGAGAGGTCATGGTAGGTGTGGCCTTCCCCGCTCAGCGGAAACTGATCATAGGTCGCCGCCGCGATGGTGCCCGGCAGCACGTGCACGCCGAACAGCGGAAGGCCGTTGCTGGCGAAGCCCTTGATCGGGTGTTCCCGATTCCGCAAAAAGACAGCATGACCGTCCTGGTGACCTTGGACGGTGGTGCGGTTCCACTGAACCAATCACCTCCGTCCGTTCTCGCGACCGGACCGAGCGCCTCGTCCGCTATGGGTGGCTGTTTCCTCTGTCGCTTCACCTGCTGCGCGACGCTAACCCGACGAGCGGCCGCGATCGACTCCGCGGTTTCGCTGTTGACTTTGCCTATGACGCTGCGCTCGGGCACACGCTCGCCCCCTGTCTGCACGCGACGAAGCACGACGCACGCAGCGAATCACCACTTGCAATCTTGCAAACGGCCGAAGCAGCCAGATCCACCCGCTTAGTTCGGAGGGGCTCTTAACTCAAAGCTGCACGTGAGCGCTTCGCATGAGCTTCAGAGTGCACGCAATCTCTCGTGCATCGAGCTGGAACACGGTTCCAGAGCGGGGTAGTAGTTCAACGCGCTCTGACACAGTGCGCGACCGTCACGGCGACGGCACTCGCTCGAGTCAACTCATGCACAAATCATTTCTTCGACTGCCACTCCGCTCGAAACTGCTCGTCGGCGCTGGGCTCTTCCAGCTTGCAGCTTGCAGCGACCGACCGGATACCGCGCCCAGCGCCGCTGCAGGCGCGCCTTCGAGCGCTGGCGCGAGCACCACCGGCGGCAGCATGAGCTCCACTGGTACCGGTGGCGTGTCCGGCGGCAGTGGTCCCGCAGCGGGCGGCGCCAGCCCGAGCGGCGCGGGTACCGCTGGTAACGGTGGCTCCAGCACGGCGCCTCCAGCGGTGTGCAATGGCAGCTACGAAGCGGAAACCATGCAGGCCAGCACGGGTGAGGCCATCGAAGGCGGCTGGAACATCTACAGCCAAGGCACGCTGGGCTCTTCCCATGCGTTCAAAGGTGGCCTCACCAAGCTCACGGTTCACGCTCGCGGCACGGCCGCCGGTGGAACCTGGCCGCACATGGTCGTCCGGGTCGGCAGCAGCGAGGTGGGCGCAGTGGACGTCAGCAGCGAGGTCTGGTCGCCCTACGAGTTTTCCACGACGCTGTTAGCCGGCAGCCAGCCCATCCAGATCGAGTTTACGAACGACGGCGTGGACGGCGCTGCCGATCGCAACCTCTACGTGGACAAGCTGGAGATCAGTGAGCCGTGCAACGGCGGAGCTCCTGTCAGCGGCGGCGCCGGAGCCAACGCCGGCGGAGCGGCGGGCTCCGGCGGCGCGGCACCCGTCGACGCGGGTAATCCCTTCTCGACTCCGCTGCACGTGGATGGCGATTCGCCGGCAGCCAGCGCCGCGCGCAGCAGCAGTGGCAGCGATGCCGAGCTTCTGAACAAGATCGCGATGTCCCCGCAGGCCACCTGGATCGGAGGCTGGTCCGGCGATCCGGCAGGCGCGGTGCAAGGCGCGCTCGACCAGGCTGCCGGAAAGCTGCGCGTGCTCGTCGCCTACAACATCTACAATCGCGCTTGCGGCAACATGTCCGCCGGTGGTGCGGCGGACGCAACGGCTTACAAGAGCTGGATCGACGGCTTTGCCAATGGCATCGGCGACCGCAAGGTCGCTATCATCCTGGAACCCGATACGCTGGCGCACGAGTGCGACGCAACACGCTGGGAGGTGCTGGCATACGCGGTGAGCTCACTCAAGAAAAAGGCCAACGCGCACGTGTACATCGACGCCGGGCACGCGGGCTGGGTGCCCGAAGTCACGATGGCGATGCGTCTCAAGACCGCCGGCATCGCGACCGCTGACGGCTTTTCGCTCAACGTGGCCAGCTTCCAGACCACCGACGCTTCCGTTGCGTATGGAACGAGCATCTCGGGCCAGGTCGGTGGCAAACCGTTCGTGATCGACACGGGCAGGAACGGCAAAGGCCCGGCCGGTGCCGAGTGGTGCAATCCGCCCGGACGAGGGCTCGGCGAACGCCCAACGGGCGCTACGGGCAAGCCGCTCGTGCACGCCTTTCTCTGGATCAAGCGACCGGGTGAGTCGGACGGCACTTGCAACGGTGGACCTGCAGCCGGGCAGTGGTTTCAGGCCTACGCCCTCGAGCTGGCGCGCAACGCCGTGTTCTGAGCTCGCGCGCGTGGCGCTGCGCGAGCTCGAGCCACGCTCGGCGCTACGGAGCTGCTAGCCGTCTCAGCTCGCCAGTCATACCTGCCACCCAGAAGCTGGACCCCTCGAGGCCGGAGTCGTCCGAGTTGGCGACGTAGATGAACTTCACGTTCGCTGCCTCGAGCTCCGCCAAGGTGGCTGCAGGAATACCCGGCTCGAGCCCTGGCTCGAAGATGTACTCCGAGCTGAAGTTGTGATGTCCGGGGCGAAACGTCTGCGAGTAATAATCGCGGAGAACGATGGGCGTCGAGGTCAGCCCGCGGATCGTGGTCTGCTCCCACTTCACCAGCGGCGCCGTATAGCCGACGAGAACGCCGCGCGGCAACGGCGGGAACCAATAGGAAGTCTCGATCGAAACGTTCGGCCCGGATAATCGCTTCTCGATGAGCGTGCTCCCTGGCTCCAGCGCCGCAGTGTCCGGACACGACGCCCAGAGTCGCGTCACCTCCTCCGTGCGCGGCCGAGGGACCTCGTCGAACGACATGTAACTCACGGGCTGAGCCCACTGCACGCTGAGCTCGAACTGGAAGTCTTCGGGAAGCACGACGGGGCACTCGTTACGAGGAAGTTGCCGCGCAAGCTCCGTGCGCAACGTCCAGCGCCCACTCTCGGTGGTCCACGAGTCTGTCACCCCTTCCGTGCTCGACGCATGCAGCGCACCTTCGAACGCGGCAGGATTGCCGGACAACTGCCGCGTCTCACCGCTGCTCACGTAGTCGATGGTCGCGCCATCGTACAACCCGGCAGCCAGACGTGCGGCAGTGAGCTGACCGGTGGCTGCCTCCAGCTGCATCCGAGTCTTGAGCCGATGAATCGCAAAGACGTCAGACTGTTCGCCCGGAACGACACACAGCTTCACCGGCTCGTTCACCAAGAAAGGGGTCACGTCCGCCGTGGTGTCCGGCATCGGCAGCGGTCGCATCTGGCGCAGCGACAGCACGCCAGGCTTGACCTTCTTGTACTCGAAGTCGAGCTCGAAGGGCGGCTCCCTGCCGGTCTCGCGAGCGTACGCGTCGGCAGCGTCGACGAGCAGCTGCATCAGCGTCCTGTACTCGCTCTCCCACGTGAGAACCCGCTCCCCGACCAGCAGCAAGCTCGACCCCTCACGCGCGAGCGGGTAGTCCCCAAAGCCGTAGCGCTCAATGGTGACGGTCTCGGGGCGCGCGGACCCGTCGGGGTTCGTCACCGACACGGCGCCAACCTGGCTCACGATATT
>DASQDA010000922.1:0-2387 GCA_035634435.1 Polyangiaceae bacterium | reverse complement strand
GGCAGGAGGTGGCGAGCCGCGGGCGTGTTCTCGCGCGTGGCGCGGCAGGCATGCAGGACGGACGCACACAGCTAGCGGTCCCGACGCACATCGCAGTTGCCTGTGGGGAGCACAGACTCTTGGCTCGGCACAAGCAGGCGATGCTAGCTTTCAGGAAGTGGTGCTAGCGACGGTCAGGGACGCATTCCAGGGGCTCGTGCTGGCAGCGGTGCTGTGTGTGAGCTGCACGCGGGACGAGGACTCGGGCCAGATCCCGTCCGTGGAGAACCGAACCGGTTTCGCGTTCAGCCGCCCGAGGGGCCTTTACAAGGAGCCATTCGACCTCACCATCGCTCACGCAAGTGCCAGCGTCGTGCGCTACACGCTCGATGGCAGCGACCCGCGTAGCTCCAAGAGCGCAGTCGAGGCTGCATTGCCGCTCAAGCTACGCATCGATCCAGCCGCTACGACGCAGCGTCAGGTTGCGCCTGCGGTGGTCGTTCGCGCGGCTCCGGCCAAAGATGCCGCGGCGGGCGCCGTGGCCACCCACACGTATCTGTTCGTCGAGCGCGTGCGTGACCTCTCGCCCGACGGCAAGGCGCCGGGAGCGTCCTGGCCGGCGCCGCGCGCAGCGGGCAGCGATGCTCAACGCTTCGACTACGGGATGGATCCCGAGGTCTATGAGGCGCCTGCTTACAAGCCGCTGTTGGAGCGCGCTCTGCAAGCCTTACCGAGTGTCTCGCTGGTGAGTGATCTCGAGCATTTCTTCGACGCGAGCACCGGCATCTATACACACCCGGGCGAACGTGGTGACGCCTGGGAGCGCCCCGCGAGCGTGGAGCTGCTGTCGCCCGCCAGCTCCTTTCAGGCCAACGCCGGCGTGCGGATTCGCGGAGGCTTCAGCCGCTCCGAGAACAACCCCAAGCATGGCCTGCGGTTGCTCTTCCGCGGCGTGTACGGCACGCCAAAGCTGCGTTACCCGCTGTTCGAGGATGAAGGAGCGGCGGAGTTCGACAAGATCGATCTCCGCACGAGCCAGAACTATTCGTGGCATTTCGGCGGCAGCGACTCGCACGCCAGCACCATGAATCGCGACGTCTTTTCCCGCGATTTGCAGCGAGCGATGGGGCGGCCGTACACGCGTAGCCGTTACTATCATCTCTATCTGAACGGGGTGTACTGGGGCCTTTACCAGTCGCAGGAGCGAGTGTCGGCCGAGTACGGTCAGACCTATTTCGGCGGCGCGGAAGCCGACTACGACGTCATCAAAGTGGACCGCTCGGATCAGGCTGCCATCGAAGCTACGGATGGAACACTCGACGCGTGGCGCAGGGTCTGGCAGCTGTGCGAGCAAGGGTTCGAAGCCGACGCGAATTACGCGATGCTCGAAGGCCAAGACGCCGAGCAACGGCCAACGCCTACGCTGCCGGTGCTGGTCGATATCGACAACCTGATCGACTTCATGCTCGTGATCTTCTACACGGGGAACTTCGACGGACCCACGAGCAAGTATTTTCAGAACCAGCGCCCCAACAACTTCTATGCGCTGAAGAACCGTAACGACAAAGATCGTGGTTTCGTCTTCTTTGCCCACGACAACGAGCATTCACTACAAGCCAAGCCGATCGCCGTGACATCGGGCGTCAGCGAGGACCGCGTCAATATCGGCGCGAGCCAGGGTGCGGCCAACCGCGAGGGCGTGCCCGACGCCGGATATCAGATGCGGGTCACGAGCTTCGAGAGCTTTCATCCTCAATGGTTGCACCAGCGGCTCAGCGCCAACGCGAAGTATCGCGCACGCTTTGCGCAGCGCGCGCGCGGCATGCTGGAGGGCGCGGGCGTGCTCACCGCTGCAAAGGCCACGGCGCTGTTCGACGCCCGTGTGGCCGAGATCGACCTGGCCGTGATTGCGGAGAGCGCTCGCTGGGGCGACATGACGGTAACGCGGCCGCGCACGCGGGACGTCGAGTGGCTCACGGCAGTCAACAACGTGCGCGAGGGCTTCTTCCCCAGACGCAGCGCAATCGTCATCGAACAATTGCGCCGCGCCGGGCTCTACTGACGCCGGGCGACCTGCCCGTGATGCTCGCGTCGGCCAAAGGCTTGGACACCACGCAAGGCGGCAAACCCTCCCGCGCGGTTGAAAATTGCTCTCTGAGCGGTGCGCGCCGCTCGCGCGCGGGGGAGCCGCTCCGCGGAGAAACACCGATGCGAGCGCGGGGCGTCGTTTAGCGGCAAACGGCCGAGCGAGCCCAGCTAACCCGACGTTCTGCGCGCCAGGTGCGATACGCACCGCATCAGCGCTCCTGGCGCTCCTCGGTCTCCGCCGTGAGCCTTGGCGGCGCGGCCGCGACACCTTCTGGCATGCCTTGCCGTTCTGCGCTCCGCTGGGGACCGCTCGCCTTCGC
>DASQDA010000921.1:0-3729 GCA_035634435.1 Polyangiaceae bacterium | reverse complement strand
CCCGCGTACGAGAAGCTCCTCGTCAACACGATGAACGTGCTCAACTACCTCGTCCGCGGCGATCTGAATGGCGCACGGATCGAGTCACGGCGCTTGGCCGTGATGCAGCGGTACCTCACCGAGCACCAGAGCGAAGCTCAGTCCTTGAGCGGGCCCGGCAGTTACCTCGCCGGCTTCACCTTCGAAAAGAGCGGGCAGACCGAGCAAGCCTTGCGCTACTACGACGAGGCACTCAGTCAGAGCGCCTATCCGTCGCTCAGCGAGCCCATTCAACGCTTGCTCGCGCGCAGTGGCTACCGGACTGCCCGGCTGAAGCAGAGCGCCGAGCGCGCCGGGGCGTCGGCGAAGCCGCCCGAAAGCGACGAAGACGCGGAGATTCTGGTCGTCATCAGCTTCGGCCGCGTTCCGCCCAAGCTGGCCAAGCGTGTGCCCATAGGGCTTGCCCTTACCTATGCGTCGGATGTCCTGAGCCCTGGCGACGTGCAGCGCGCCAACTACCTGGCCGCTCAAGGGCTGGTAACATGGGTGAATTACCCAGAGCTCGGGCGTGCGCGCGGCTCCTACGATCGGCCCGGGTTTGCTCTGGACGGGCGATGGATGTCCACCGACGCAGCGTTGGCCATCGATCAGCAAGCGAGGCAGGCGTGGGACGGCGCCCGCGGCACCGTGATCGCCGGAGCGATCACGCGCATGCTGACGCGCGTGGTGGCGGGTCAGGCGGTGCGCAAAACTGCCAACGAAGGCGTGCTCGGCGCCTTGTTGAGCCTCGGCGTGCAAGCGAGCCTGACCGCGGCAGACACGCCGGACACGCGGAGCTGGTCGACCCTCCCCGCGCGCATGGCCATCGGGCGCATGCGCGTCGCACCCGGCACTCACTATGTGAGCGTGCAGGCCCGCGGCGTGCAGCGGCGGCGACGCGTGGACCTGAAGCCGGGCGACTGGGCGGTGGTTGCGCACACCGTGCTTTTCTGAGTCAGCGCTCGTCGCGCCAACCAACGCGGCCGCTTCTCAAAAAACCGTGCGAAAGCTTCCCAGGCAGGCGCCCGGGGCACACGCGAACGACGTCTGGGTGCGTTGCTCGTCCGGCCCGGTGTGGCTATCGAGGAAGAGCAGCACCCCCCCGGTGAGTGCCAGGGCACCCCCGACACCCACGAGCACGCGAGCGGTGGTCTGACGCGAGCGCATGTCCTGGCTGTGCTCCCAGTACGCGAGCTGTGTCGTAGCGGACTCGGCATCGCCCTCGGCGTTGCGGCGCGCTAGCTCGAAAAAGGACGCTGCCGCCAGCGCTGCCCCGCCCGCGCCGAGCGACACCCAGGGCCACGCCCCGAAGCGCTTGCTCGGGCGCTGGGGCTGCTCCTTCGGCACCGCGACCGGCGGCGCGGGCTCGGGTGGGCTGGCGGTGTTCGGGTCAATCGCCGCTGCCGTCCAATCTGAATGCCGCGACAGGCTCAAGGTCACGTCAATGGCGCGATCCTTCACCAGCTCGATGCGACGCTCGGCGTCTCGATAGCCGCGCAGGGTGAGGGTCACCTCATGGGGACCCAGGGGCAGCTCACCCGTCCAGGGCGTGATGCCCTTCGGCTGCCCATCGACCGACAGCGTTGCGCCTGCCGGCTCGGACATGACAGTGATCTGCTGCACACCGCGCAGCGCCAGCTGCCGCTCGAGCTCGTTGATCCGAGCCTGCACTTTGGCGGCGTTTTTGGCCTTGGGGTCCCGGCGCAAGGAGTCGCGGTAGAAGCGCCGCGCACCCGCGTTGTCGAGCAGCTTGTCGTACGCGAGCGCGGTATTGAACGAGAGTGGAGCGCTCGGCCACAGCGCGTCCGCCTCGAGAAAGCGATCGACCGCGTCTTTGTAGCGCGCTGTCTGATAGGCGCGGACGCCCTCATCGTAGCGAGACTTGGCCTCCGCGCGCGCCTGAGCCGGGACGGCCCCGAGCGGCTTCGCTGAGGCGCTCGCCGCCGCTGGCACGCAGACCACGAGCGTCAGCGTGAGCACCTGGCTCAGCCGGCGTAGGTGGCACAAAGTGCGCATGGGCGTGACTCCGATGTCGCACCGCAGACGGTTCGATTCGCCTTGCACCGTTGCGCTCTCAATCAGCCGACGGGCCCGAGCGCAACCCAGCCGCCCTGAGCGAAGCTGGATCGATGGCATAGCGCAATGAAGCACGCGTGTTCTGTCCCGCTGCTTCGCCGCCGCTGCTGCTCCCGCTTTCGGGAGCCGCCGTGCCCGGCTCCTGATAGGGCGGAATCAGCTCGTCCGAGCTGGGCGCGGGGGTGGTCTCCAGCGGTGCCGGCGCAGGCAAATCGACCGGCACGTCTACCGGCTCTTCCTCGTGGGCGGGGGAAGCGATCCACGTGGAAGCGCGCGCGCGCCCAGTGGGCTGGGCAGCGTAGGTTTGAGGGGCCCGCGCCGGGGTGGAAATCCGGACGGGCGAGCTCGCTGGCGCTGTTGGCTGTGCGGGGGACGAGACGGAGGTGGCGACCGAAGCGGCCACGTCCGCGGACGTCATCGCGGCGGTGGGCTCCGGCACGGCCACCGGAGGCGCGGCGGGCGCTGGCGCCGCGACAGCCTGGGCCCGGGCATTTGCGGCGTCATTCGTCGTTTCACCACGTTGCCAATTGCGCAGATTCTCGGCGACCGTCACGGCGCTCGATACGGCATGAGCCGACGCCTCGCGCAACAAGGGCCAGTTGACCACGCCGAGCGCCGTCGCAGCTGCCACGGCCAGCGCCGCGGGCAACGGCCACACGCGGCGGCGAGGCACGTTCAAATCGAGCTCTGTTGTCGCGTGCACGCGAGGCGTGGGGGTGCGCTCTTCGCCCCGGGGGCGCACCAGATCGATGGGCTCCTCCATGTTCACCTCGACGCCCAGGAGCCGCTGAATACGCAGCAACGACTCGGCGCCTGCCGGTGACGCGAACGGCGCCAGCGCTTCGGCGAACTCGCCCACGCTGCCGTAGCGATTCGCTGCCGTCTTCTGCAAGCAGCGTGCGACGGCGGCCTCTAGCTCTGCGGGGACATCGGGACGCACGGTGCTGAGCGCCAGTGGCTCTTTGCACAGGACCTGCGCACACACGATGGGCACCGTCTCGCCATCGAACGGTACGTGGCCGGAGATGAGCTCGAAGAGCACCACGCCGAGCGACCAAACGTCCGCCCGCGCGTCCACCTGGCCAGGGGCGGACATCTGCTCGGGCGCCATGTAGTGCGGCGACCCCAGGCTCTGACCCTGCTGGGTGTATGAACGGCGACTTTCCACGTCGAGGCGTTTGGAAATACCGAAGTCGAGCACCTTGATGCACTCGGTGCCGTCGGGCTGCCGCGTCAGGAACAAGTTTTCCGGCTTGATGTCGCGGTGGACGATACCGGCAGCGTGCGCCTCGGCCATGGCTTCACACGCCTGCAGGATCAAGTCGATGGCGCGCTGCACCTCGAGTGGCCCGCTACTCTCCAGCACGGTGCGCAGGTCAGCGCCGTCGAGGAACTCGAGCACCATGTAAGGGGGGCCGTCCTTGATGCAGCCGCTGTCCAGGACCCTCGCCACGTGCTCGCCACGCAGCTGCGCAATCGCTCGCGCCTCGTTGAGAAAGCGGGAAACGGCATCGGCACGATGTGCCAGCTCTGGCCGCACCACCTTCACGGCCACCGCGTGGTCCAGCACCAGGTGCCAACCCTTGTACACGAGCCCCATCCCACCCTCGGCGATCAGGCTGTCCAAGCGGTACT
>DASQDA010000920.1:0-5602 GCA_035634435.1 Polyangiaceae bacterium | reverse complement strand
CCAAGCATCCATACACGCGCGCGTTGCTGTCGGCCAATCCGGTGCCCGACCCCAGCGTGCCGCTCGAGCCGCTGCTGCTTCAGGGCGAGGTCCCCTCGCCGTTGAACCCACCGTCGGGGTGCCGCTTCCACACGCGCTGCCCGGCGGTGTTCGAGCCTTGCGCGAGCATCGTGCCGGCACAAACCCTCCTTGCCGGCGGGCGCTCCGGGCGCCGCGTGCAGTGCCATCTCTACGGCGATGCTACGTAGCCTGCTGGCGATTGCGCTTCTATTCCTGGTCGGCTTTGCGCTGGTCGGGTTGACGTTTTCGGCTTCGGCGCTCGGGCGGGCCGACTTCACCTTCGTCAATCATACCGAGCCGAAGACGCTGGACCCTGGCGCCATGCAGGGCGAGCCAGAGGGGCGTGTGGCGGACGCCATCTTCGAGGGGCTGACGCGGCTCGACGCACGCACGATGGAGCCCGTGCCCGGTGTGGCGGAGCGCTGGGAGATCGATCCGGACGGCAAGCGCTACGTCTTTCATCTGCGCCGTGACGCGCGCTGGACCGACGGGCGCAAGCTGACAGCTCACGACTTCACGTACGCGTGGCGGCGCCTGCAAGAACCGAGCTTCGCCTCGGAGTACGCCTACATCTTGCACATGGTGCGTTTTGCGGAGGCTTACAACACTTACGCAGCGCAAGCCGATGCCTTGCAGGGCAAGACGGCGACCGCGGCCGCAAATTTGCGCAAGCAACACCCCGTTAGGCTGCCGAGCGCCGCCTTTCGTGACTTCGTCAGTGAGCATCACCTGTTTGCCTCGCTCAAGGGCACACCCGACGTCTGGCTTCAGGAGCTGCTCGCTAGCCCCAAGGTCGAGCTCGATGCAGCGGGGCTGACGCGCCTCGAGACGGCGCTGCGCGCGGAGGGGCAGCGCCGGAAGCAAGCCTCCGCGGAGGCACGCGCTCGGTTCGGCGTCGACGGCGGCATCTTCGCGCGGGACGACCACACCTTGGTAGTCGAGCTGAAGGCGCCGACGCCCTACTTCCTGGAGCTCACGGCTTTCTATCCCGCGTTCCCGGTTCCACGCTGGGTGGTCGAGGCGAAGGGCTCCGAGAACGACTGGTTCCTGCCCGGGAAGATCGTGACGAACGGACCATTTCGGCTGGTGACGTGGCGCGTCGGGGATCGCATTCGCCTGGAGCGCAACCCGACCTACTGGGGCCGCGCCGAGGTCAAGCTGCGCACCATCGACGTGCTGTCGACCGAGAACAGCACCACCGCTTTGAACCTTTATCTGAGTGGAGCGGTGGACTGGCTGCCCAAGGCCATTCCCGACGAGCTGCAGCAACACCTGCGCTCACGGCCTGACTTCTACGCCGGGCCAGCGCTGGTGGTTTATTACTATCGTATCAACACCACGCGGAAGCCGTTCAACGACGTGCGCGTGCGCAAGGCGCTGAACCTGGCCATCGACCGCGAGCAGATTGCGACGCAGGTGCTCGGCATGGGTCAGCTACCCGCTTACCGCTTGGTGCCTCCCGGTTTGCCCGACTATCGCCCGCCGGAGCCCGGGTTGCGCAAAGACGTGACGGAAGCGCGACGCCTGCTGGCGGAGGCGGGCTTCCCCGAGGGTCGCGGCTTTCCGCCCTTCGGCATCCTCTACAACACCTACGAGGCTCACAAGAAGATCGCGGACGTGGTCGCGGACCAGCTGCGCCGGAACCTGGGCATCCAGGCAACGGCTTATAACCAGGAATGGCAATCGTACCAGGCCTCGACGCGAGCGCTCAACTACGACCTGGGCCGCGCTGGCTGGGTGGGCGACTACGAAGATCCGAACACGTTTCTCGACCTCTGGGTCACCAACGGCGGCAACAACCAGACGGGTTGGGGTGACCCCGTCTACGACCGCCTGCTGCAGGCGGGGGCCGACGTGGAAAGCTTTCTGCAAGCGCCGAGCGCCCTGCTGGGCTCGATGCCGGAGCGCGCCGCCGCCGAGCGCTTGATCAGCGCCGTCAATCAGGCGGCGTCCGGCGGCGAGCGCTTGAAGCAGGCGGCCTTGTTGCGGCTCGAGCTACTGCGTCAAGCCGAGGGCTTGCTGCTCGATCGCGGGCTTCCGGTGATCCCTGTTTACTTCTACGTGAACGTCGGGCTGGTCAAACCGCATGTGGTGGGTTTCTACTCCAAGCTGACGGCGCCCGACGGCACGCTTCGGCCCAACCCCCAGGATCGCCACCCCTTGCGCGACCTTCGCATCCATGACCGTCAGTAGCGCGCTGATCCTGTTGCTGGGCGTAGCGCTGGTCGCCAGCACGACCTGGTTGCCCCCGCGCGCGACGCGCTTCATCGGCACGGCGCTGCTGGCGCTCGCGCTCGGCGTCGTGTTGCGGTTTGCGCTGGGCAGCGTCGCCGCCGGCGTCGTTTCGCTGGTCATCGCAGTATTGGCCTTCCGCTACGCGCCGCTGCTCGTGCTGCGGCGCGTGACGTTCCTGGTGCCGGCCTTGGTCGTGCTGATGTTTGCGACGGTGCTCTTGATGTTCGAGGCTCCAGGTAATCCCTTTGCCAATGAACGCGTGGCGAGCCCGGAAGTGGAGCAGACGCTGCGCGCAAGGTACGGCGTGCCCAAGAGCGGCGCTGCGTTCTTCGCCATCTACCTGCGACGCCTGCTGGTGGACGGCAGTCTGGGCCCCTCAATCAAGGTGCAGGGACGCAGCGTGGAAGACCTGCTGGCGCCCGCGTTTCCGGTGAGCTTGTCGCTCGGTTTGCTGGCGCTGCTCTTGTCGCTCGCCATCGGCGTGACGCTCGGAGTGCGCGCTGGGCTCAAGCCAAACTCCAGCTCCGACCACGCGAGCATGGGGCTGGCTCTGTTGGGGATCTCGGTGCCGAATTTCGTCATCGGTGCCGTCTTCATGATCGTTTTTGCGCTGTGGCTCGGCTGGTTTCCCGTGGCCGGCTGGGGTGGCTACGCGCACCTGGTGCTGCCGGCAATCACCCTGGCGCTGCCGAACGCGGCCGTCATCGCGCGGCTGGCTCGCGGCGGTACGGTCGACATCATGCAGCAAGACTTCGTGCGTACTGCGCGGGCCAAGGGCTTGCCGGAGAGCTGGGTCATCGGTAAACACGCGTTGCGCGGCGCGCTCTTGCCCGTGGTGTCGTATCTCGGTCCGGCAGCCGCCGCGATCATGACGGGTTCCTTCGTCGTCGAAGTCCTGTTCGGAGTGCCGGGCATGGGCCAGTGGTTCGTCAAGGGCGCCATCAACCGCGACTATTCGGTGGTGCTGGGCACCGCGATGATCTACTTCGCGCTCATCACCTTCTTCAACTTGGCGGTCGATCTGGCCTATGTGTGGCTCGATCCGCGCGTCCGGGAGCGAGCATGAGCGCCCCTGCCGCTCAGGCGACCAGCCCCTGGGGTCGAGCCCGTCAGCGGCTCGCGCAGAACCGCGTGGCCATGTTTGGTGCGCTGGTGCTCGTGCTCGTCACGCTCGCGTGTGTGGTTTTACCGTTCATCCTCGGTCTCGAGCCCCAGCTGACGCAACCTGCGCTGCGCCACCAGCCGCCCTCTGGTCAATTTTGGTTCGGTACGGACGGCGTGGGCCGCGATCTCTTTGCGCGCGTGCTGGTGGGGGGGCGCACATCGCTCGCGGTGGGTTTGCTTGCGACGCTGGTCTCGGTGGTGGTGGGCGTCGCCTACGGCGCCGTCGCCGGCTTCTACGGCGGCAAAGTCGACGACTTGATGATGCGGCTGGTCGACTTTCTTTACGGTCTGCCCTACATGTTTCTGGTCATCCTGATTATGTTGCTGTTCGCGGAGAGCGCGCGCGGCAACCCGCTGCCCGTGTTCCTGGCGCTAGGGCTGGTGCAGTGGCTCACGATGGCCCGCATCGTGCGCGGGCAAGTGATGACCTTGCGGCACCAGGAGTTCGTGCTGGCGGCCGAGCTGCTAGGTGCCAGTGACGCGCGCATCCTCATGCGCCACATCGTGCCCAACGTGGTGGGCGTGGTGGTGGTGTACGCGACGCTGATGGTGCCCTCCGTCATTATCCTGGAGTCGTTCCTCTCGTTCCTGGGTCTCGGCGTGGCTCTCTCATGGGGCCAGCTGGTGTCCGAAGGCATCGCCGTGGTGAACCCAATTCACTCGTACTGGTGGCTGTTGCTGTGGCCCAGCGTGTTCTTGGGTGCCACCCTGCTCAGCTTGAACTTTCTGGGCGACGGGCTGCGCGACGCTCTCGACCCCAAGAGCCGCACTTGAACCGGAAAGGAGCCGCGCCCTGACCCTGCTGAACGTGGAGAATCTAGGCGTCGAGTTCCGCACCCGGGAGGCGGTCGTCCGCGCGGTGGAAAGCCTGTCTTTTGCCGTCGGCAAGGGCGAGATAGTGGGGCTGGTGGGTGAGTCGGGCTGCGGCAAGAGCGTGACGAGCTTGGCCATCCTGGGGCTGCTCGCGCAGCCGGCGGGTCGCATCGTGTCCGGCACTGTGCACTACGCCGGTCGCGAGCTGACGCAGCTGCCCGCCCCCGAGCTCCGGCAGCTGCGCGGCAATCGTATCGCAATGATCTTTCAGGATCCGCTCACGAGCCTCAATCCTTATCTGCGCATCGAGGAGCAGCTGGCCGAGGTCGGTGTGTTGCACCTGGGTCTCACACGACGTGCTGCGCGCGATCGCGCGGTCGAGCTCCTTGCTCGCGTGGGGATCGCCGACGCTGCGCAGCGCATTCGCGCCTTTCCGCACGAGCTGTCCGGCGGCATGCGGCAGCGCGTGAGTATCGACATGGCGCTCTTGTGCGATCCGGATCTGCTGATCGCGGATGAGCCGACGACCATGCTCGACGTGACGATTCAGGCGCAGATACTCGAGCTCCTGCGCGACTTGCGGCGCGAGCGACAGATGTCCATTCTGTTCATCACGCACGACCTGGGTGCCGTGGTCGAGCTGTGTGACCGAGTCCTCGTGATGTACGCAGGGCGTCTGGTCGAGGAGGCTCCCGCGGGCGAGCTCTTCGTGCGGCCGCTGCATCCGTACACGGAAGCGCTCTTGAAAAGCACGCCCCGCGTGGACGAGTTCCGCGGAGGCGTGCTGTCCGCGATCAGCGGCATGCCGCCGCGCATGGACGCTGGCCCCTTTACAGAGTGCACGTTTGCGCCGCGCTGCCCGCGCGTGCGGCCCGCTTGCCGCGACGGGGAGCCCGCCTTGTTCGAGGTGGGTGCAAACCGCCGGCGCCGCTGCATCGCGCCGCTGGAAGAGCTGAGCGTTCCCGTCGCGCCCTCAGGGGGAGAGCTAGCGTGACGGAAGGCTTGACGCGAACGAACGCGCCAGACTCGACCGAGCGGCTGCTCGAGGTACGCGACCTATCCGTTCAATTTCCGACCGCCTCAGGGCCGCTCCGCGCGGTGGACGGCGTGAGCTTCGAGCTCCGCGCGGGAGAGACGCTGGCACTCGTAGGCGAATCCGGTTGTGGAAAGTCGACCCTGGCGCGAGCGCTGGTCGGACTCACGAAGGCAACGTCTGGCAGCATCCGTTTTCAGGGAAGCGAGCTGACGGGGCTCTCACGTCGTGAATTGCGGCCGGTACGTAAGCAGTTGCAGCTGGTGTTTCAGGATCCGTATGCCAGCTTGAATCCGC
>DASQDA010000919.1:0-4435 GCA_035634435.1 Polyangiaceae bacterium | reverse complement strand
CGCGTCTCCCAGCTCCGGTTTGATGAAGGTCGTCAAGCGACCGGGATTGCCCTTGCTCTGACTTCCGTAGGTGGGCACCCAGAGCGCCGACTGCAGCAAAACCGCCAGCAGCACCAGCGGCACAACAACCAACCATCGCCGTGTATTCATGCGTCAGGCACGGGGAAGGCCCGAGCAGACGACGTGCCGGGCGCCAAGTCAACGTGAGACGGCGCGTAGCCTCGCGCAAGCCGCGCCAGGCCTCCATCTGGCGGCTGCCCCCGCAGCCAAGCTCTCACCCACGCGGATCCAGGTTTTCGGGCGCACACAGGCACGAGCGCGCTGCTCCGCGCAGCCGTCCCTGGGTGCCTGAGCCCTCCCAGCACCCCCTGCAGCCGCGCCTCGCCCCCGCTGTGGACAGGGCGCCCGCTGTCGACTCGAGGCTGGCGCCACGCTTGCAGACCGGACCAGCGAGGGCCGCAGGGGCGAGCGGCGAGGCGCTGGTGAGCGGCGAGCGTCGCAGGCGAGCGTCGCAGGCGAGCATTTCGATGCTGCTGCCCCGCGACCAGTCGGAGAGGTTCACGGATCCGCTGTTCCGAGTCGCCGCTGCTTCTCCACTGTAAACCTCACACGCCTCTGCGCTGCCAGCGCTCGGGCGCGAAAGTCACGACCCAACCTCCCCAGCTCGACCGCGCTGCCGCGCCACCTGCGCTGACGACGTCGGCACCAAACCTCTTCCAGCTCGGCCCAGCTGCGGCGCCACTTGCGCTGACGCAAATCGAGACCAAACCTCCCCCAACTCCCACCCCGCTTCCGCGCGACCTGCGCTGGCGAAAGTCGAGACCGAACCTCTCCAACTCCCACCCCGCTTCCGCGCGACCTGCGCTGACGCAGTCGCGGCCGAACCTCCCCAACTCCACCCCGCTTCAGCGCCACTTGCGCTGACGAAAGTCGCGGCCGACCTCCCCCAACTCGACGCCGCTTCGGCGCCACTTGCGGTGACGCAAGTCCCAGCTCCCCCACCTCGACGCCGCTTGCGGCGCCACTTGCGGTGACGCAAGTCGAGACCAAACCTCTTCCAGCTCGACCCCCCCTGCGACGCCACCGCGCTGACGCCGTAGCGAGTTCGGCACGACGCGAGCCAGATACAGGGTGTGCGGCGCCGTACCCTGGTTGTGATTGGCGATCCGGGCGAATAGATTGACCGCGGCTCTCACCCCGCAGGCAGCACGCGCGCCGAGAGCTCTCTCTGCTCGCAGGTCGTCGCATTTTAGTTGACAGCTTTTCGACCGTCGCGCGCTTCGCTGCGCGGAGTGCAGTCACGACCCGGACGTGCAGGCCGCTGGAAGGCTTTCAGACGCATCGTTCGCGGCTAAACGGTTTAGAAGCTGAACGCCCACGCGATAGCTCAGCACACGGCCGCCTGAAGCCGTAAAAACGGCGTGTTACAGAGAATTCATGTCAGCGCCTCCCTTCTGGCAACTCGGTTATCTGTGCGATTCGGAGCTCGTGAGCAAGCTCGCAACGTTTGCCGGTTCGGAGCGCCACGCGCTGGCACGTGTTCTCGCCCACCTCGCCGAGGTTCAGGAGCGACGCCTCGATCTGACGGCCGGATGCTCATCGCTTTTCGACTACTGTGTGAGACGCCTTGGCTTCAGCGAAGGGGAAGCGTTTCGTCGTGTCACGGCAGCACGCCTCGCACGCCGCTTCCCTCGCATCTTCGAAGCCATCGAAAGCGGCTCTGTGCATCTGACGGCCATCTGTTTAGTGCGCCACCACCTCACTCCGACAAACCATGAACACCTACTGAAAGAGATCTCGAACAAGACGACCAAGCAGGTGGAAGCATTGCTCGCGTGTTGGTTCCCTCAGCCGGATGTTGCCGCCACCATCCGCAAGCTTCCAGCGCGACGTGGCCTGCGGCTCGAGGTTGAGTCCGCGGGTACCAAACCGTCGCACCCTCCAGGGCCAGACGTCCAACTGCCAGCCCTCCGGGGTCCGGACGTTCCTGCGCCGGACGTTCCTGCGCCGGACGCTCAACTGTGCGACGTTCAGCTGCCGCCTCTTCCAGCGTCGGACGATCCCAAGCAAGGCCGAGCGCGCGGCCTCCGTCCGCGCGACCTTCAACAACCGCCGATCGCCCGCGCCCCCGAGTCACCATCGAGGGCGGGCGGCATCGAGCCGCTTTCGCCAGCGAGGTATCGGCTCCAGCTCACCGCCAGCGAGGAGCTCAAGGGGAAGCTCGAGCGTGCACGAGACCTGATGAGTCACAAGAACCCGAGCGGAGACCTAGCGCTCGTGCTGGAGCAGGCCCTCGATCTGCTCATAGCCAAGCTCGAGAAGGCGCGCTTCGGCAGTACTGAGCGTGCGCAAAAGCGCGTTGCACGCGTTGCCCAGCGGGCGGAACCGAGAGTGGATTGTCGGAGCGAGCGGGGCTCCGCTCTCCCACAAGCTGCCGTGCGGGGCTGCGCCGAGGCCGACGTGGAGCATGAAGCCGTTGGTGACAGCAAGCTTCCTGCGCGGGAGCGGGCTGGTTCGCGGGGGCAGCGAAGTCGCCACGTGCCCAACTCGACGCGCCGAGAGGTGCTTGCTCGCGATGGCGCGCGATGCACGTACGTCGACGCGGCCGGTCGACGCTGCGAAAGCACGGCGTTCTTGCAGCTGCACCACGAGACGCCCTGGGCAGCGGGCGGAGATGCTCGGCCTGACAACATCCGGGTACTTTGCCGCGCGCACAATCGTCTGCGCGCCGAGCTCGACTTCGGCCGTGAGCATATCGACCGCCATGTCGCACAGGCGAAGGCCGCGTTCGGTGCGAACCGGGAATGCGCCTGGCGTCGAAGCTTTACCCGGAAGACGCCCCCGCACGCCTGACATCCCCGCCGAGCCGCGGACTTCGTCGAGGTACGCAGGACGAGTGGCACGCCGCTTTGCCTGAAACCGTGGAGCTCGGCGGCGTCAACCAGGAGTGCTGAGCTTGCTTCTTTACAGTTGGTGGCAGCCGCGGGGGCGCGAGGGGCGTGCGGCGTTGGGCTGCGCTAGTGATGCCGAGCGCCGGGAGTCGCGCTCTTTCTCGTTGCGAAGCTCAATGCCAGATCCAACCGTCACTGACGGCTCAGGCGCACGGTGACCCGTCCCGCGATGGTAAGGGTGCCCACCAGCTCTTCGCCGAGAGACTCCAAGGCGGCATCGAGCTCAACCGCTCCCGTTTCGGCGTCGTCGTTCGCGCGGCAAGCGCTGGCAGTGCACGCACAGACATGCGTGAAGTGCAGCACAGCCTTACCGCAGTCAACCTGGACGGGCTCAGCGGCAGTGTCGTCGAAGATGAAACATCCGCCCTCTCCGCGGCTGAAGCCGTTGACGGGCAGCACGCCATACTGGGGCTCGGTTGCGTTGCTGTCGACCACGAGCACGGGTGTTTGGAGCTCGCACCAGTCGTCCCACAGGTTCATGGAGCTCACCCGCAGGCGGATACGTCGGTCCTCCACGAGCACGTCGTGCAACGGGTATTGCACCCCTCCGCGGAACTGGAGCTGGAACGCGCTAATGAGGTCGTCTGGGGAAAGCCCTGCTGGGTAGCCGACGTCGGGGTTGGTGGCGGGCGGCGGGGCGGTGCCGTCACCAAAGGTCGCATAGCCGTCCCCGTCTTCGTCAATCCTCAAGACCATGCGGTCGGAGCCAGACGGAAACTCGTACGCCTCAGCATACCCTTGCCAGCGCCCGCTGTAGTCCTCGAGCTTCTCACCCAGCGTAGCGGGGTTGTCCTCGCCCAGATTGACATCACCTTCACTCGAGCAAGCAGGCAGGCCGATCAAGACAACGGCGGCAATAATCCCATGCTTCATGTTCGTTTCTCCTCTGCCATGCTGTTTCCGGACCCGCCTCTTTCCGTTGCCTGGTTTCCCGCTCGTCCGGCACCTTCCGGGTCGTCATTCCTCGCGCGACCCGGGCATACCGCACGTCTGGCGAATGCGCCCTCGGTAAAGGCTGTCGGGATAACGTCGTTCGAAAGCACGCGCGCTGGCTGCGCGCGCGCCCTGGTCGCCTTCGAGCTGGCACCCGGCCATGACTGCCGCTGCCTGACGCTCTTCCATGAGCTGGCTGCGCGGCACGCTCTGATCCAGCTCGCCGAGCAAGGCGAGGGCGAGTCGCGGGTTGGAGTCGCTGAGCGCGCGCTGGATGCGGCGTAGGAGACGCAGCTCCTCGTCGGCGCTAGCGCTCGCCGAAGGCTTGCCGTTCACGGGCGCGGCGGAGGCAGACGCTCGCGCCGTTTCGTTTGAAGGCGCGGGCGTTGTCGGCAAACGGACGTCAGTTGGTGTGTCAGCGAGCTGCCATGCGCCCCCTGACTCGGTGGGCACCGGAGTTGCGAGCTCGGACCTAGCCGATGCCGGGCGCGGCGCTGCGGGCGCCCACGGTTGGGCGGAAGCACGTTTGAGGGGCTCGTCGCTCCGATGCC
>DASQDA010000918.1:0-7578 GCA_035634435.1 Polyangiaceae bacterium | reverse complement strand
GCTGACGCCGGCGATCATCTCGTACAGGATGAGACCGGTCGAATACAGGTCAGAGCGACCGTCGACGCGCTCGCCTCGAGCCTGCTCCGGCGACATGTACCGTGGCGTTCCCACCGCCACCCCGCGCGCTGTGATCACCCCCGGATCGTCGGCGATCTTGGCCACGCCAAAGTCGAGAATCTTGGCGCGGTTGCCCGGCAACAGGAACACGTTGGGCGGCTTTATATCGCGGTGAACGACTCCAATCTGGTGCGCCGCAGCCAGGCCCTCGAGCACCTGCGCCGCAACGTCGACGGCCTCCGCCACGGCGAAACGCCGCACGCGCCGCATGCGTTGGGCGAGCGTTTCTCCGTCCAGGCGTTCCATCACGTAAAAGGGAACGCCCGTGGCCGACGTACCCGCGTCGGTAACCGTCACGATGGCGGGATGCTCCAGCCGACCCAGCGCGCGCCATTCGTTGCGTAAACGAATGACGAGATCTTCCCGGCGGGCGAGCTCGCGCAGCAGAGCTTTCAGAACGAAGCGCTTGCCGAGCTCGACGTGCTCGACCTCGTAGACAGTCCCCATTCCGCCAACGCCGATCAGCTGAAGCACCCGATAACGGGTGCCGGCGATCAGCTCGCCATCTTGGAACTCCCTGTATTCAGCCACTCTCGTCCGCGCCTTCGCCGCTGCGAGCGATGGATGCAAA
Organism: Polyangiaceae bacterium; assembly: GCA_035634435.1. Classification (GTDB taxonomy): domain Bacteria; phylum Myxococcota_A; class Polyangia; order Polyangiales; family Polyangiaceae; genus PMG-095. Next base: position 6,887 of record DASQDA010000918.1, on the reverse strand, counting down.
TCATTCATTACCACATCCTGTAGGTAGAAGGCGCCACTAGTGCGCTGGCGGATGCCGAGCATCGGAACACTCACCAGCGAAGTTGCGGCTCGCGCACGGCCTCCGCGCGGAAACCGACAGGCGAGCATCGCTCTTGCCGGCCAGGAGGCCGCGCCTGGCGTTCACCTCGCCACAACAGCAGGATCTTGGGAATTGTGTGGCGAATTTCCAATGTCACACACTACGCTGCGCGCGCCCATGGCCATAACCCGCGAAACCGTTCTGCATGTCGCCCGCCTGGCGCGGCTCGATCTCGCCGACGACGAGGTCGAGCTCATGCAGCGCGACATGAGCAACATCTTACAGTACGTCGCCACGTTGTCGGAGCTCGACACCTCGGAAGTTCCTGAAACGTCACAAGTTGCGGAAGAGGGGGCTCCCATGCGGGCCGACCAGGTCCGCCCCGGTGTTCCGACGGAGCAGGCGCTGGCACAGGCTCCTCGCATCGCAGAGGGCAGCTTCGCCGTTCCTGCCTTCGTGGACGAATGATGAACATGCTCGACCGACCCATCGCCGACATCGCGGACGCCGTAGCGCGCGGCCAAGCTCGACCCAGCGCGCTCGTGCGTGAGTCGTTGCAGCGCATTCAGCAAGGCTCGGAGCTCAACGCGTTTCTCTCGCAGGTGGAGGAGCCCGCGCTCCGAGCGGCCGAGGAGCTGGAACGCCGCATCGAGAAGGGCGAGGCTGTCGGCAAGCTGGCGGGTGTTCCAATCGCCATCAAGGATGCGCTCTGCACGACTGACGCACCGACGACCTGCGCGTCACGTATCCTCACGCGCCGCGCGCCAGACGACGCTGGCGGGACGACGCCTCAAAACGGCTGGCGGCCACCGTTCGACGCCACCGTGGTGGCGCGGTTGCGGGCGGCGGGAGCCATGATCGTTGGCAAGACCAACATGGACGAGTTCGCCATGGGCTCGTCGGGCGAAAACAGCGCGTTCGGCCCGTCGCGGCACCCGCAGGATCCGACGCGCACTGCCGGCGGCTCTAGCAGCGGCAGCGCCGTGGCAGTGGCAGCCGGCCTCACGCCGGGATCGCTGGGGAGCGACACGGGTGGATCCATTCGCCAGCCCGCCGCCTTTACCGGCTGCGTGGGTGTCAAGCCAACCTATGGCCGCGTCTCCCGTTACGGGCTGGTGGCGTTCGCTTCCAGTCTCGATCAAGTCGGTCCGTTCGCACGCGACGTGCGCAGCGCAGCGCGACTGCTGGAGGTCATTGCAGGTCGCGACGAGCGCGACTCGACCAGCTCGACGCGCCCAGTTGGTGCCTACGAGGCGGCGTGTGGCCGCGAGATCAAGGGACTGCGCCTGGGCATCCCCGAGCAGTACTTCGGTGAAGGTCTCGATCCGGACGTCGCCGCCAGCGTTCGCGCCGCCATTGCGCTGCTCGAGCGCGAAGGCGTCCAGGTGCGACCGGTTGCGTTGCCCCATACGCGTTACGGCGTCGCTACCTATTACATCGTTGCCATGGCGGAGGCCTCCAGCAACCTCGCACGCTTCGACGGCGTGCGCTTCGGACTGCGTCTCGAGCCGCCGCGCGGGGACCTGTCGGCCATGTACGGCCGCACCCGCGATCGCGGCTTCGGAGCGGAAGTGAAGCGCCGGATCTTGCTCGGAACGTACGTGCTCAGCGCCGGCTATTACGACGCTTACTACCGCAAGGCGCAACAGGTTCGCACGCTGATCCGCCGCGATTTCGAGCAGGTTTTCAATGAGGTTGACCTGCTCGCCGCCCCCACCACGCCGACGCCGGCGTTCAAGCTCGGCGAGAAGATCCACGATCCGCTCGCCATGTACATGGCCGACGTCTTCACTCTGCCTGCTCGTTTGGCCGGGATTGCGGCGCTCAGCGTGCCGTGTGCGCCCACGCGTGCCCGCGCCGATCGTCCGAGCTTGCCCGTCGGATTGCAACTGCTGGGGCCGGCGTTCGAGGAGGAGCGGCTCTTCACCGTTGCTGCCGCCGTCGAGCAACTCACGAAGGCCTGAGTGTCAGACGCCGTAGAGCTCGAAGTCGGCGCCGTGCGCGCCGCGGACGCGCCGGCCGTGCTGGCGTTCTTTGCGCAGAACGCCTGCGGCTGCCACTGTCGCTACTGGCACTTCGAAGGGGACAAGAACGCGTGGCTCCACCGGCTGGCTCATGAGCCCGAGCAGAATGCCGGCGAGCTCGAGCACAGCCTCCGGAGCAGCGACGGCACTCCGCAAGCCGTGGTGGCGCGCTCCCCCGAGGGCGTCGTCGGCTGGATGAAGCTATCGCCCGCTGAAGCAGTCCAGAAGCTCTACGCCCAGCGCATCTATAAAGGCCTGCCCTGTTTCGATGGCGATCGCGGCGGCGTGCTCACCATCGGCTGCTTTCTGGTCGACGAGCATTGGCGCCGGCAGGGCGTCGCCCGGGCGCTCTTACGCGCTGGCGTGCGCATCGCGCAGCAGAGCGGCGCTCGCGCCGTCGAAGCCTTTCCGCGCCGTGGCGAGCACCTGGGCGATCCGGAGATGTGGCTTGGCCCAGCCTCCCTCTTCGAACAGGAGGGTTTCGACGTCGTCAACGAGTTCGGCCCCTACCCCGTGCTGCGCCGCACCTTCTGAGCTGAGCCGGCGCTTCGGGTGGGGGCCGCGCGGAAGCGGGCGCGCGGGTCGTGCTGACGGCTTTGGGCAGCGCGGGCCAGCGCGGGACGGGTCTGCGGCCGCGCCGGCCCGTCGCTTTCCCGCTGCATGGGCATGGCCACCTGCTCGTGGGTGCGCGCTCCTCTACAATGGGGCGATGTCGTACGCCGCGCTCGAGCTTCGCCACCGCAAGCTTTCCCACCTGGCTCACATCGAAGCCATTGCCGGCTGGGACGAAGCCACGATGATGCCTGAAGGTGGCGGCGATGCCCGCGCCGAGGCGCTGGCCACGCTGCGTGTGCTGATGCACGCCGAAACTACCGCGCCGGACCTGGCGGACCTCTATGCCGCCGCTGAGCAGGAGGCGAGCCAGGGCAAGCTCGACAGTTGGCAGCTGGCGAACCTGCGCGAGATGAAGCGCAGTTGGGTGCGCGAGACCTGTCTGCCCCCTGACCTCGTGCGAGCGTCGTCACGCGCCGACAGTCGGAGCGAGCAGGCCTGGCGCAAGCTGCGGCCCGCCAACGACTGGCAGACCTTTCTGCCGCTCCTGACGGAGGTCGTGGCCCGCAAGCGGGAGGTAGCGCAAGCGCTGGCCGCGAAGCTCGGATTGAGCAGCTACGATTGCCTGCTCGATGGCTACGAGCCGGGCGGGCGCAGCGCCACCATCGCCGCGTTGTTTGCTGACCTGCGCGAGTTCTTGCCCCCTTTCATCCGTGCCGTCGGCGAGCGGCAGAAGCTGGTCCAGACGCTGGTGCCGAGCGGCCCCTTTCCCGTCGAGCGTCAGCACTGGCTCGGTTTGCAGCTGATGAAAGCCGTTGGCTTCGACTTCAAACACGGGCGCCTGGACGTGAGTCACCACCCGTTTTGTGGCGGCGTGCCGCAGGACGTGCGCATCACCACGCGCTACTCGGAGGCGGACTTCATGCGCTCGTTGCTTGGCGTCTTGCACGAGACCGGTCACGCGAAATACGAGCAGAGCTTGCCCCAGCGGTGGCTGGAGCAGCCGGTGAGTCGCGCTCGCAGCATGAGCGTGCATGAAAGTCAGAGTCTCTTTCAGGAGATGCAGGTCAGTCGCGGACGAGAGTTCGTGGGCTTCGCTGCGCCAGCTATACGCGAGGCGTTTCCGGATGCGGTCGCGCGCGAGCCGGAAGCCTTCAGTGTCGAAAACCTCGCGCTTCTGTGGACGCGGGTACGCCCCAGCTTCATCCGTGTGGACGCGGACGAAGCGACCTATCCGTGCCACGTGATCGTGCGTTTCGAGATCGAGCAGCGGCTGATCGAGGGACGGCTCCAGGTCGCGGACATCCCGGAGGCGTGGGACGGCGCCATGCAAGAGCTGCTCGGTCTTTCCACGCGCGACAACTACAAGGACGGCTGCATGCAAGACGTGCACTGGCCCGCCGGGTTGTTCGGCTATTTTCCGACCTACACGCTCGGCGCGTTGCTGGCCGCGCAGCTTTTCGAGGCAGCGCGGCAGGCGATGCCCGACTTGCCGTCACGCATCCGCGCCGGGGACTTCGAGCCGCTGAACGCCTGGCTGCGCGAGCACGTGTGGTCACAAGGCTCGCTGCACGAGACGGACGCGCTCGTGGTGAACGCCACTGGCCGGCCGCTCGGCACTGCGGCGTTCAAGGCTCACCTCCAACGCCGCTATCTCGATGAGGCGTAAGACTCCGGCGGTTTGACACGGCCGGGGCGCTGAGGCAGCACTGCTGCCATGGCTGCTCCTGGTATCGGCATCATCGGCTCGCGTGCTGCGTGGGCGTTCGGCTGCGCGGCAACCCTGACCACGCTCGCCTGCGCCGGCCCCCAGACCATCGTCAACGCCAGCGCTCCCTCGGTGAACGCGCCCCTGCGCGGCGTGGTGGTCAATGGCACCGGAAAGGCCATGGCCGCGCCCGACATTGCGCGCGCCAGCGTCGGCGTGGAGGTGCGCGCCATCACGGCCGATGAAGCCATTCGCGAGGCCAACACCCGCATGGCGCAGGTGGTGGCGGCGCTCAAGGCCATCGGCATCGCCGAGCGCGACCTGAAGACGAACAGCGTATCGCTGCAGTTCGAGCGTAACTTCGAGGGGCCGCCGCGCCCCGTGGACGAGCTACCACCAGCCGCGCCTCCTGCGCTCCCCACGAAACGCCCCCCAGCAGGCCCGCAAACGAGCAGCGAGCCTGCGCCGCAACCCGCGACCAAGCCAAAGGCTATCGAGGGCGTGTATCGCGCCACGAATATGGTGGAAGTGACTATCCGCAGCCTCGATCGCGCGGGTCCCGTTTTGAGCGCCGCTACCAACGCTGGTGCGAACCAGCTGTTCGGCATCCAGTTCGAAATCGAAGACCCCCGTCCGGTCGAAGCGGAAGCACGCCAGAAGGCGTTCGAAGACGCTCGCACACGCGCGCTGGGCCTTGCGCAGCTGGCGGGCATCAAACTGGGCCCTCCTGTGTCCGTCACGGAAATGGGCGGTGCTGGCATGACCGCCAGCAGCGGTCCCATGATGATGATGAAGGAGGGCGGCGCGGCCGACGTGCCCATCGAGCGCGGCGAGCAGACCATCTATACTTCGGTGCAGGTGGTGTTCGAGCTTGCCGACGACTGAGTTGCCAGTCGGCACCAGCTGTACCGAAACGCCACGCGTGAGAGCCCTGGCGCGGGCTCCCGGCGCCGAGAAAGCGCCCCCACCTCGCTTGAAGTCCGCGGGGTGGCCGAGCGCATGCGACGCGGCCCGTCCTTTGCACGGCTGCTTCGCCAACAGCCATGTCCCTCGTTGCTGCTGAGCCCCAAGCCGCCAATTCTGCTCACCCCGGCCGGTTACAGGAAGCCTGGGCCATCCTCAAAGAGACGATCAGCGAATGGAGCGAGGACAACGCAGCTCGCCTGGCCGCTGCTCTCTCCTGCTACACGCTGCTCTCCATCGCGCCCTTGGTGGTGCTGTCCGTGTTCGTGGCTGGCCTTGCCTTTGGTGAGGAAGCCGCGCGCGGTCAGATCGCCGGCGAGATCGGCTCCGTCGTGGGGCACGAGGCGGCGCAAGCCATTCAAACCATCGTGGCGAACGCCCAGTCGCCCGGCTCCGGCGTCATCGGCTCCATCGTTGGCATCGCGGTGCTGCTGTTCGGCGCGTCCGGCGTCTTCGGCGAGCTGCAAGCAGCGTTGAACACCATCTGGGAAGTGGCTCCCAAGCCGGGCCGCGGGATCATGGGGGTGATTCGTGACCGATTCTTCTCGTTCTCGATGGTGCTCGGTGTCGCCTTTCTGCTGCTCGTCTCGCTGGTGCTGAGCGCGGGGCTAGCGGCCGTGGGCGCCTTCTTCTCGCACCGCTTGCCGGGCGGTGAAGTCGTTTGGCAAGTCATCAACTTCGTCGTCTCGCTCGCCCTGACGACCGCTCTCTTTGCCGTGCTGTTCAAGATGGTGCCGGACGTGCAGGTGAAGTGGAAATACATCTGGGTCGGCGCCGCGGTCACCGCGCTCCTCTTCACGATCGGTAAGTTCGGCCTCGGCCTCTACATCGGCAGGTCCTCCACCACCTCCGCCTACGGCGCTGCAGGCTCGCTCGTCGCCCTCGTGCTGTGGGTTTTCTATTCGAGCCAGGTCCTGTTCCTCGGGGCCGAGTTCACCCAGGTGTACGCGCAACATTATGGCGGGCGCATCCGTCCCGCAGCCAATGCGATCCCGTTGCAACGTGCGGTCGCCACGCCTGGCGAAGGCGAGCCACCGGTCCGGCAGGAGTCACCCTCGACCGTGTCCCACGCGGGGGCTCGGCCAAGCGCCGCGGACGGCAGGTAAGCGTCTCTCGCATCTGGCGACGGTACGGGAGCGAAGCACACGCATTCGCGTACTCGCGCCTACCCAGAACGCCAGCGGATCCGCGCGGAAAGTGCGTAGTTCCGCGCTGACGTCTGCTCGTTCGGCATCGACTGCACGGTAGGCAGCATCGACTGCACGGTAGGCAGCGGCGTCTGCTCTTGAGACGGCAAAGCGAAGTGAGTTACGCTTCGAGCTCTGTCCTTTTTCCACTCTGCGTGCCGCAACTGATCGCTCCGACTTTGCGACTGCGACGTCTAGATGCCCTGCTAGCACTACTAAAGGGTTGTGCTGCCGCAGGTGTAGCCAGCAACCTCGACCAGTCACTCGACGCACTGATGCTTGCAACCCCTGCGCGTGCCGCCGCCGCGTACAGGGTCACGGCGCCGGGCGTCCCTGCAGCGCAGCGGCGGCTTTCGCCCGGTCCGGGCGAGCCCTCCAGCGCGTTGCTGCGTG
>DASQDA010000917.1:0-1710 GCA_035634435.1 Polyangiaceae bacterium | reverse complement strand
AGGTTTACCTCAGCGATAAACCGAGCTGGTATGCCTACTATGCTGCGCGCAACTTGGTCTTGATCGGCAATCGACTCAGCACCGATTGGCCGGTGCACGCCTCCTTGGGCTGTCGCATCGCCATGGAATGCGGCGTCACTTTGCTAGCCCGTCCCAAGAAACGTGAGCGCTTGCGCCTCATTGCCCAGGGTGTGTTGGACGGCTGGCGCGGTCGAAGCGGAAAGCTCTAATCAGACTTTGCGCCGCTCGCGCGTTCGCCTTACGAAGTGGGTTGGGGCCGAAATTCGAGGACGGCGTCAGTGACGCGCTGCCGCATGGCCGACGTTAGCTCGGGATAGAGCGGCAAGGACAGCACTTCGCGCGCAGCTCGCTCGGCTTCCGGAAGCGCTTTCGAGTGTACGCATGCCGCCAAGGCCGGCTGCCGATAGAGGGGCAGCGGGTAGTGAACGGCGGTCTGGATCTGCCGTTCGGTCAGGTGGCGCGCAAGTACGTCCCGCTGTCCCCGGCCGGCCCGTAGCGTGTACAGCGCCCAGGATGGATCCGCGCCGGCGGCGGACGCTGGCGGCACCACGCTCGCGCTCTCGCGAACGGCCTCGGTATAGGCCTCAGCATGCGCAGCGCGTGCCGCAAGCCAGTCGTCTACCATCTCGAGCTTGGCCAGCAACACCGCTGCTTGCAACGCGTCGAGGCGGAAGTTGCCGCCGACCAGGTCGTGAAGGTGCTTCCGAGCCGCTCCGTGCACGCGCAGCCGTCGACAGCGTTCGGCGAGCCTCGCATCATTGGTCACCACCATTCCAGCGTCGCCCCAAGCGCCCAGCGGTTTTGCCGGGTGGAAGCTGAAGCAACCGAGCGCACCGAACGTGCCCACCCGCTTGCCGTGCAAACGCGCGCCAAACGCCTGGGCGGCGTCCTCGACCAGCGGAAGGCCGCGCGCCTCGGAGATCTGTCTCAAGCGATCCACGGCCGCTGGATGTCCGTACAAGTGCACAGCGAGAATAGCGCGTGTTCGACTGTTGATCGCCGCATCCACTTGCTCTGAGTCGAGATCGAAATTGGCGGCACGAATGTCCACGAAGCGCGGCCTCGCACCCACTCGTAGGATGCTCTCCGCCGTCGCGAAGAACGAAAAGGGCGTGGTGATGACCTCGTCCCCCGGACCTATCTCCAGGGCGAGCAGCGCGCAGACGAGCGCATCGGAGCCGCTCGAGGTGCCGATCGCGTGCGCTACATCGAGGTAAGCCGCGGCGGCGCTCTCGAACCGCTCCACGACACCTCCGAGGATGAAGCACTGGGAGCGCGCGACCTCTTCGACGGCAGCTCGCACACGCGCGCCGACCATCGCGTCCTGAGCAGCCAAGTCGAGCATGGGGACGGGTCCGAGCGACCCGATCCCTTGCGTCAATTGGCGGTCCTGAACGTGTGCGTTTGGGGCTGCGGACGGGCAGTGCGCGCCTCTCGTAGCTGGTGCACGTCGCTCTGCATGACCGCCCGCGGCGCTTCCGGCGCGCGGTACTCGGGAACGATGTCCGCCAGGCGATCACGCAGCATATTGGGATCGCTCGTGGCCAGGGCCCCCCGTAGCCAGTCGAGCTTTTGCACTGCAGACTCGTACGACTCGGCAGTGGTGCGGCCTATGAACACCTTTGGGTGCCGCGTCTTGTCAGCGTTCTCCGCCGCCCCGGATAGCTCCTCGTAAAGCTTCTCGCCCGG
>DASQDA010000916.1:0-7551 GCA_035634435.1 Polyangiaceae bacterium | reverse complement strand
AGCGCTAAAACCCACACACACGCCACGGCTGCTTCAAGGCGGAGCGATCTCCGGGGCTGGATTCACTTGTGCTGGAATGAGCAACACAACGCGGCCGTTTTCCGCGAGGCGTCCCTCAGCAACCGGTAGGAGGGAGCGGGTCACCTTGGGTTCGTCAGTAAGGTTTCCTTTGCTGTCGAGAAGTGCGTACGCGCGAACAGTGGCTCCGGCCAGGAGGCCCTCGGTATCGACTCTGTCCGCCAACCGCACGTTCGTTTGCAAGCGCACCGGCAACCCGAGCTGCAAACGCCCGAGCGCGTGGCTCCGCTCGCCGCCGGCAGGCACGTTGAGCCGGGGCATCAGTAGCCAGGGCAAGTTAGAACCGTCGGGCGGGCGCACCATCAGGTTGAACAAGCCGGGGTCGGTGTTCAACATGAAGTTACCGACCTCGGTGTCCACCGAAGCCGTGGCGAACCGCGCCTCACGCTCCACGACGCCCAGCGCACGGTCGAGCACGGTGAGCGTGTTCGAGCTGGGCGAAAGCTCCGCGCTCACCACCGCTCCGCGCGCGCCTTCCGAGCCGGGGCCGACGACTCGGCCGGTCAGCTCGAAGGAAGGCGGCAACTGAATCATGCGCCCCGACTGCGTGCTCGGGGAAGCGGCGACGTCGAGCTCGGTGACCAGCGAAGCCAGGGCCCCCGTCGAGCCGCTCGGCACCACCTGCACGCTGTAGCTACCCGGAAGCAAGCGGACGCTGAATTGGCCGTCGGCCCGCGTGGGTCGGGCAGGCAGCACGAACGAAGCGAGTGTGCCCTTGGGAATTCCGGAGATGCGAGTCGCCGTGAACGACACCATGGCGGGCACGCCAGCGAGACCGTCGCCGACGCGCGCGTTGAAGGTGACCGCCTGCGGTAGGTGCGCGAACTGATCGATCACCCCCGAGCCCTTGGAGAGCAACTCGAGAGCGCTGCGCTCGATGAGCACGATCGGCGCGACGACGCCTTCCGGCGGAGTCAGACGCACCAGCTCCGTGCCTGGCGCCGCCGCGACCGTCGTGTCGCTCGCTTCGAGCTCGTTCTTGCTCACCGCTTCCAGCACGGGAAGGTAGTAGAGGCGCACCGGATAGCGCCGCACGCCGGTGTTGGCCGCAACCGAGGGTGTTCCCAGTTGCGCGACCGTCGAGATGACGAGCCCGGTGAGTGGGTCGAGCATGTCCAGCGCCCAACCCGCGAGCGAGGGCTCCGTCGCTGGCCAGCGAACCTCGAGATCGAGCTGTGACGGCATTCGCGCAGGGGGCCTGAGCTCGGTGACTCCGGCCGAGCGCGAAGGTCCGTCGTCAATTGACGTTCCGCGGATGAGCTGGGGCGGCGCCCAGCAGCCCGTCCGCGGGGGCGAGGTTGGGTGCAGCGGGAACGGCTTGATGTAGACGTCGTACTTGCCTGCAGGGATCTGCGTCCGAAACTCGAAGCCTGCCAAGCGCGCAGTCGGCCCCGCACTCGTGCGGTCCACCTCGACCTCGCGCTCCTTCGGCGAGAGACCCCAGGTCTGCTCGTAACGCCTGAAGGTGAATGTCGACGGGATGCTCCCGTCGAGCGCCGTCAGCAGCTGGTTGCCCGTATCGGGGTCGACGAACACGCAGTCCGCCGCGACCTCGCCCGGGTTGCTACCAACCAGGCTGATCTCGTCGATGACAACGTCCGTGCTGCCGCCCTTCACGTCGCCGAGCTGCAGGAATACCTGTCCGCCGAGCTCTCGAGCGGTGGTGGTCGGGCGGATCTCGAACAAGAGCTTGGTGATGCTCCCGCTCTCGGCCACACACATGCCGGCTCGACACTGGCCGGCCCCGCAGGAATCACCGGGCTCGCATTCGTTCACGATGATCTGGCGTTCGCCTTCGGCCAGGGAGGTGATGGTACACGCGGGAATCGCGCCAACGAGCCACACGAGGGCCGCCAAGCGGGCGCTGGCTGTCAGGGCAGGACGAAGGAAATCAAAGGAGCGGTGCACGTTCAGGAGCTCACACGGACAGTGGACTTGATCGGGAAGCGAGTGGCGTGCCAGCCGCGATCCGGCTCGAATCGTGGAGGTCTGGCCGACCGAGTGTGACACGCGAGTCGTTGTCGAGCAGCACAGGCAACCGGGCGCGCTGGAGGCGCTAACGCGTGCCACGCGCAAACCGCCAGCGAGTTTGGGCATACTCGGCGCTGGTGGCGAGCAGAAACAACGAGCGGGCCGAGCCGTGCTCCGCGCAAAAATCGCGAATCCCCGCCTCGGATTCGAGCTCTGCGAGCGCGAGGCCGTCTTCAGCACAGATTTGCCGCAGGCTCAGGCCTAGGTCGCCGCTCACGAATAGTCCGGCCCGGCGTGTGGCGATGCGTGAGGCGAGCATCAGACGGTCGTAATCGAGCTCCTCCGGCTGATTGCACAGCTCGCGCAAACGGCGCTGAAGCCGCGCGGGAATGCTTTCCCAGAGCACCTCCGCAAGGTTCGGAACGGCGCCTGGGCCGGGGGAACGCGGCCTCGGAGGACCGAAGGCGAAGGCCAAGCCGTTCAGAATGCCTCGCGCCTGCGCTTCGGGCGACGCCATGAGTAGGGCAAACTGAGGCATCGCCGCCGCGAGCATCACCCCGAGGTGGTGGCGAAGCTCGGGCGTTTCCTGACGGACATCGCCGCCCAGGACGATGGCTGGAGGCGTGAGCAGCGCCAGGCTGAGCGACATGGCGCCCGGGCTGCGGCGTTGAAACAGGGGTGTGCGTGGCGTGCCGAGGGCCCGCGCAGCGGCGGTATAAATCCGCGCGAGCGGCGAAGGGCCGCCGAGCGGAACGCGCTCCAGCCCGGTCAGCCCGTAATCCGCCGCGTCGCGTCGAAAGACGTGCTCAGCGCCTTCCCAGACCAGGCACAAGGCCTCGTGCGCGCGAGAAACGCTGTCGCGCAACAAGAGCCCCCGGACCGCCTCCGGCTGTTCGTCTTGGTCCGTGAGCGGCGGCGGCTCGATAGGCGTCCTGCCCGGTTGCAAGGTGGCGATCACGTGCTCGACGGCGTGCGCGTAGACCACGTTCTTGTCGGCGAGCGCGCTTTCGTAGAGACGGTTGAGGGCCCAAGCGTCACCCGGCAGCACGCAGAGCAAACGCCGGCACACCGCGACCAGATCGTGAGAGCGCTCGGGCCGGCGCTCGAGCTGTGCGACGAGCTCCTTACCCGCTTCTGCCGACCCCTCCGCCAGCTCGGCATACAGCGTCGACTCGTTGGAGCTCAGGAGCGGCAGCGCCGTTGACGAGCGCTCTTCCGGAGGCACCGTGTTCGAGCGCTCGGACCGCGGCTTTGGCGCCCGGCTGGAGCGGCTGGCAGCGACGCCCAGATGATCTTCGGCGAGAGCGGACGCAGGTCGCTCCGAGTAACGCCCGGACACCTCCGGGCTGCGAGGTTGCTGGATGGGCTCGGTCGGGCGACGTGAAACCTCGCGCGCCCGGAGCTCCTGCAGGCTACTCGGCGGCGGGGTGCTAACTCGCGCCTCGTGCACCGGGCTCGGCAAGCCGACCTCCGCCGAGAACAGCACGGCAATCTGGGCCAACGCAGCCTCGCGCGTCTCGGGGTCTTCGGCGGCGAGCTCGAGGTAGCTTCGCGCGCGCGCCACCTCACCGGCGCGACGGGCGGTCTCTGCCGCGTGGCGGGCCACCTGCCCGCGGCTGCGCAGGCTGCGCAGATCGCCGGCAAGCGCAACATCGAAACACGCCAGCGCCCGCTCCAGGTCCGCTGCACCCCGGCTCCAGCGCTCGGCAAACCCGAGCGCCAGCAAGGGTCGCGCGCCGAGCTCGGCCTGTGCGTGCTGCAACAGCTCGAGCGCCGCCTGGACGCCGGAGGTGAGGTCGAAGGCCTCGGCCAGCAGGAACGCGCGCAGCTCGGCCTGCTCCCCGGACAAGGGCTCGCCCAACCTGCCCAAACGCTCGACGGTGTCGCGCGCCGATTCGAGCGAGCCCTCGCCATAGGCGCGGTAATTCAGGGAGCAGGCCAGGAGCTGGGCTTCCGCGGAGCCGGGCGCCAGCTCGGCCGCTCGCTGGGCCCGCGATAGAGCAGCCTCCGCCGCGCCACCAGCGCTCGAGGCGTGCGCGGCTTCGACCAGCCACGCAGCACGACGGGTTGGGTCGTCGCTCGAGTGGGTTGCCAGCTCCTCCAGCGCGTCCGACAGGCTCAGGGGGTCCTCGCGGCGGCGCTCGACCTCCACGGCCAGGCGCAGCACACGCTCTGAGCGCGCCCAGGTCTGCATGCCCTCGAGCACACGTCGTGCCGACTCCACATCACCGCCCAGCAGGTAAGACTCACAAGCGCGGCAGGAAAGGTCGGCTGCGTCACTGCGAGTGTGCGCCACGGCGCTGGCGCGCAACCATAGCGGGGCGGCTCGCAGCGGTGCCTCGAGGCGGCCGTTGAGGTCGGCGAGCACCCGCAAGACACGTGCGTCGTCACCGGTGCTGGCGATCAGCGCCTCGAGCTCGGCGCGCGCTTCGTCGGCGCGGCCGAGACGTTGTTCCAGCACGTCGGCGCGCTGCAGCCGGAGCTTGCGCACGTCCTCGCTGCTGGTTGCCAGCCGCGCGCGCCGCGCCAGGAGCTTGGCGAGCGCCTCGTAGTCCCCGCGGCGCTCCGCTTCACGCTCGAGAGCGGCGAGCGCGGCGAAATCGTCCGGGTCGAGCCGCAGGACCTTTGCCCAGCGTTCGTAGGCTGCAGGCGCGTCGCCCCCCTGCTCGAGCAGGGTGGCGAGCTCGCGCAGCAAACCCAGCTCCTTGCGCCGGTCCACCGCCAGATCCACCAAGCTGGCCAAGCCGCGCAGCAGCCGCTCGGTGTCGCTAGCCTGGCGCGCGAAGGCGACGTAGTCGGCAAGCAAGTCGGCGTCCAGAGGCGTAGCGCGAAGCGCCTGATCCAGGATTGTCAGCGCCTCGCCCAGCTCACCGCGAGCTCCGAGCAGGAGTGACAGGTGCCGCGCGAGGCCACTGCGCCGCTCGGCGTCCTGGGTTTCGGACGCGACCTCGGCGCGCAGCAACGCCTCCTGTCGCACCTCGTCCGCATCGCGTTCGTAGAGGCGCAGGAGGGCGTCGAACACCCGTCGGCCGTCGGCTGCCGAAAGCGACTCCAGGGCGCGCGCGCTCTGCAACAGATCGATGGCCTGCTCACGATCCCCACGCCGCTCGGCGGCCGCGGCTAGCTCGATCAACGCCCCACCGCGATCGCGAATGGGGATGGATTGCAGGGCGAGCGCGCTCAAAGCAGGATCGCCGAGCTCGCGAGCCGCGCGTGCAGCCCGATCGACGAGCTCCTCGTTCTGGCAGTCATGGTGCGCAGCATGAACGAAGAGCACTGCCGCGTTGCGCACGTCGTGCCGCGCTTCGGCCAGCCGTGCCCCAAAGGTCAAGAGCTCCGGCCCAACGCTGGTGAAAGCCGCAGCCGTGAGGCTCACTACCCGCTCCACCAGCGTCGCCGCGCTCGGGGCGAGCGTGCTCGCGAAGGGGGAAAGACGCGCGTACTCGCCAACGGCACCGTCGCAGGTGATCGCTCGATCGATGGCGCGCAGAGCAGCGTCTACCGCGCCAAATGGCTCGAGCAACACGCGCGCCCCTGCCAACGCAAAACGTGCTCCATCGCCGCCTTGCAAACGCGGCAGCAGCGCGTCGATGGCACGCGAAAGGCGCAGCTCGAGGGCCTCGCGCTCCGCGGGCACGAGCGCCAGGAGCTCGTTCATGCCCTGTGCTAGCCCTTGCAACACGTCGGGGTCGGGACGCAGGCCGAGCGCTCGCAGCAGCACCTCCACGCGTTGCCGCAAGCCGTCTTCGGTGGGCCCGGCGAGCAACGCCGCGCGACGCAGCCAGGCCGCGCGCACGTCCGGGGTGCTGCAAGCGCTGGCGACGCGTTCGATGGCGTCGATGGCCTCGCTGGTTGCAGATGTCCGCTCCGCCAGGCGGACCAGGGTGACGAACACCACGCCCTCCGAGGGCACGGCCTCGAAGGCCAGCAGAGCGTGCTCGAAAGCGCGGTCGGGGGCGCGACGCCGCTCGAGCTGACGCGCGGCGCGGTAGTGCAACGCGCGTCGACCGTACCGGCCGAGCGCCGCCTCCGCTAGCTTCGCGTACACGGCCTCGAGCACGTCGAGGTCGGCGTCCGACGCCGCGCGCTCCGCCAGAGCCAACACGTCCGTTCGCCTGGGGTCCAGCTCGAGGGTGCGCACGGCGAAGCCGAGCGCGGCCGCGTGCTTGCCGCTGTCGAGCGCAAGGCAAGCCGCCACCCCGAGCACGCGAGCGGCGTGCGCAGCATCCTTGCCGCGCCTCGAAAGCTCGTCGAGCCGCTCGAGCGTCAGCTCGGGCCCGGCGAACTGCAGCAGGTCGCTGGCAAAGTTTTCAACGCCACCTTCGACGTCCAGCATCACGGCGTGCTCCCAGGCGCGGAGCGCGGACGCACGGTCGCCAGCTAGATCCCAGTGCGCCGCACCCAGCTCACGCCAGGCTCGCGCGGTATAGCGTTGGTCGGCTTCGCTCAGGGCGCTCAAGGCCTCCGCGCGCGCGGCGAGCAGCCCCAGCTCACCGTCAGAGCTACGCGCAGGCGGCGCCATGTCGAGCTCCGCCAGCACGGCGGTTCCCCACGCGCCAGCCCGGGCCGCGCGCATCAACGCTCGTGCACAACCGTCCGCATCGCCCGCGGCGCGTCGCCGCCGTGCCAGGTCGAGCAAAAGCTCGGCTCGCTCGCCAGTGGGAGCGCCGGCCGCGAGCCAGCGCTCGATGACGGCAATGGCAAGGCCGCGCTCGCCCGCGATATCCGCAACGGCGAGCACCGCCGAGCGCAGCTCTGCATCCCGTGGTCCGATCCGATCCAGGCTGGCGCGCGCCAGCGCCGCGGCGCGCGCCGGCTGCAAGGGCGCCAGCACGCGCAGGGCCTGCGCCACGCTGCTCGCAAGCTCCCCTAGCGGCTCGGGCTGTGCCAAGAGCCAGCTCAGGCTGTCGCTCAGACGACCGCCATCACCCGTGCGCAAGGCCCGCTCGAGCCGGTCACGGGCTGCAGCCGGATCGCCGGGGCGCAGCGCGATCTGTCGCTGGCAGAAGGCCAACGCGAGCAAGGGTTCGCCGAGGTCGTCATAGGCCTGCGCCAGCGCGGAGCAGACGTGCGCGCGCGGAACCATGACCCCCAAAGCGCGCTCCATGGCCTCGGCGGACCACCGATCGCGCCCGACGAGTCCCACGGCCGCGCGGGCTGCGGCGGGGCGCGCCGAAGAGGGGTCCGCCGCCACTGCCTGATCCACCGCCTCGCGGGCGCCCTCCACATCGCCGCCGCGCAGCAGGGCCTCGCCGGCGAGCGCGCAGAGCACCGCGCGCAGCGGAGCAGCAAGCGCAGTCGCCAGCTTGAGCAAAGCGCGCGCTCGCAACACCTCGCTGTTCTGCTGAGCGGCGAGCAACAGGATGCGACTGTGCGCGGCGGGGGGTGTGCCTGGCGCATCGAGAAAGGGTGTGAGGGCCGCCAGCGCCCCCTCGGCGTCGCCGCGGCGACGGCGGACACTGGAGAGCGAGAGAGCAGCGCGTGCGCGCTCGGCGGGGGCGC
>DASQDA010000915.1:0-8144 GCA_035634435.1 Polyangiaceae bacterium | reverse complement strand
GCCCACAGCGGTCGTATGGCCGTAGAGGTTTTGACGGACGTGCCGAGCCCGACGCGGGGACGCCTCGTGGGCATCGCTCTGGCGGTCGAGCCCGGTCGTGCCCACTACGTTCCGCTGGCGCATCGCTACGTCGGCATGCCCAAGCAGATCGGCCTGGAAGCGGCGCGTGAGCTGCTCGCGCCCTACCTGGGCAACCCCGAGCTCAAGAAGCTTGGCTTCGACTTGAAACGGTGCGCCGTGGCCAGCGCGCGAGCTGGCATGCCGTGGAAGGGCTTTGGCTTCGACGCGGCTCTGGCCAGCTACCTGCTCGACCCAGAAGGGCGTCACGACCGCGAATCGCTCGTTCAGCGCGAGCTCGGCTTGATCGTCGGCAGCCTGACGGAGCTCACGAAGCGTGGGCGTGGCCACACCTTGCGCTTCGACGAGGTCCCCGTCGAAGAGGCCCTCACCTACGCAGCAGGAAGCGCGGACTTCGCCCAGCGTCTGGCAGCCAAGCTTGGGCCGCGGCTCGGCGAAGAGGGACTCTCGAAGCTGTACGACGAGCTCGAGCTGCCGCTCACGGCCGTGTTGACACAGATGGAGCTCACCGGGGTGCGCATCGATGCGGCGGTGTTGGCCGGCATCGGCAAAGATTGCGAGCTCGAGCTGCAGCGCCTGGAAAAAGAAGCCCACCGCATTGCCGGGCGCCCCTTCAACGTGAACTCGCCGCGTCAGCTCGAAGCGCTGCTGTTCGACGAGATGGGGCTCAAGCCGCTCAAGCGCACCAAGACCTCACGCTCGACCGACGCCGCGACGCTGGAGGCGCTCGCCGACCAGCACGAGATGCCGCGGGTGATTCTGGAGATCCGTCAGGTCTCGAAGCTCAAGGGCACCTACATCGATGCTCTGCCGAGCTTGATCGATCCCGTAAGCGGCCGCATCCACACCGTCTGGGAGCAGACGGTGGCCGCGACCGGGCGTTTGTCCTCCACCGATCCCAACCTCCAGAACATCCCGATTCGTACCGAGCTCGGTCGCAAGATTCGCGCGGCGTTCACGGCCCCCGAAGGGTACGAGCTGGTAAGCGCCGACTATTCACAGATCGAGCTCCGGGTGCTGGCCCACCTCTCGCAAGATCCGGTGTTGCTCGATGCGTTTCAAACGGGACAGGACATCCACACGCGCACCGCCATGGAAATTTTCGAGGTGAGCGCCGCTGACCTGACGCGCGAGCATCGCACGCGCGCGAAGGCGGTGAACTTTGGCGTGATCTACGGGCAGGGCGACAGCGGCCTCTCCAAGGTGCTGAGCATCCCGCGCGTCGAGGCGAGCAACTTCATTGCGGCGTACTTTCGCCGCTACCAGGGCGTGCGCAAGTTCATGAGCGCCACGCTGGATCAGGCCCGTGCTGGGCAGGCCGTGCAGAGCTTGCTCGGCCGTAGGCGTCTGTTGCCCGAGATCAACAGCGCCAACCGCGCCGAGCGCCTGAGCGCCGAACGCATCGCCATGAACATGCCGATTCAAGGCACCGCCGCCGATATCATCAAGCTGGCAATGTTAGCCGTCGCCCAGCCCATCACCCCGGGAGCCCGGCTGGTGCTCACGGTTCATGATGAGCTCGTATTCGAGGTGCCCAGCGCCGAAGTCGTCGAGGCCAAAGCGGTGCTGAAGCAACGCATGGAGGCCGTGTTGTCGCTGGCGGTGCCGCTGGTGGTCGACGTGGGCCAGGGCGTCAACTGGCAAGAGGCTCACTGAGAATGCCGCACGTTCCGGTGGCCATTCTTGGCGCGGGGCTCACGGGGCTGCGCACCGCCCAGCAGCTCGAGCGCCGCGGCATCGACTATACATTGTACGAGAAAGGCGTCGAGGTCGGCGGCCATGTGGTCACGTCCGAGGAGCACGGCTACCGCTTCGATCGCACCGGCCATCTGCTGCATTTGCGCTCCGACGCGCTGCGCGACGAGGTGGTCGATTGGCTTCAGGGTGAGTGCTGCGACGTCGAGCGCCGCAGCCTCGTGTTCTCGCATGGCGTGCTGACGCGTTATCCGTTCCAGGCCAACACCTTCGGCCTGCCTCCAGAGGTCGCTTACGAATGCCTGCTTGGCTTCGTGAAGGCTCACTTCGCGCCGAAGCGGGCCGAGCCGCAGAGCTTCGAAGCCTTTTGCCGCTTGCACTTTGGTGACGGCATCAGCCGCCACTTCATGCTGCCCTACAACGCGCGCCTGTGGGGCGTCCCGCCCGATCAGATCACCAGCGAATGGTGCCAGCGTTTCGTGCCGCTGCCGAAGCTCGAGGACGTGCTCGCCGGCGCTGTGGGCGTGAAACACCCCGAGCTCGGCTACAACACTCGTTTTCTCTATCCGCGTCGCGGCATCGGGGCATTGCCAGCAGCCATGGCGCGCGGCCTGCGTGGGCTCGCGCTGGGGCGCGCGCCGCTGGCGATCCGGGCAGAGACCCGTGAGCTGGTCTTTGCCGACGAGCGCGTCGGTTACGAGCGCTTGGTGAGCAGCGCGCCGCTGACCACTCTGCTTGAGTGCTTCGACGTGCTCCCACCCGAGGTCGACGACGCGCGGCGGGCGTTGCGCTGCACTCATCTCTACTACCTGGACGTGGCGCTCTCGGCGCCGGCGCGCCTGGACGCCCACTGGGTGTACGTGCCCGAAGCCAAGTATCCGTTCTATCGCGTCGGCTGCTACTCCCACTTCTCTCCGGAAATGGCGCCAGCGGGGGCAGCAGGGCTTTACGTCGAGCTTGCCGGACGTGAGCCGCCGGACTTGCGCACACTGCTGCCCGAAGTGGTGCAAGGGTTGCTGGAGCTCGGCTGGATCCGCGCCACCTCCGACGTGGCGTTCGTTCGCCTGCGGCGCCTCGACCACGCCTACGTCATTTATGACCACGCGTACCGAGGGGCACTCTCGATCATCCATCCGTTCCTGGAGTCCGTTGGCGTGCTGTCCACGGGCCGCTACGGCGCGTGGAATTACTCCTCGATGGAAGATGCCTTGAATTTCGGCAGCGACGCCGCGGCTTGGGCCGCTTGTGATACGAAGCCCGCGCGCTGATGAGCAGCCCCTCCCCCACCGAAGCTCCGCTGGACATCTCCGTCGTCATTCCCGTTTACAACGAGGAAACGATCCTGCGCTCCGCCGTGCTCGAGCTCTGCGACCGACTCGCCGAGACCGGGCTTCGCTATGAGATCGTGCTCGCGGAAAATGGCTCTCGCGATCAGACGGTGAGCTTGGCCGCAGAGCTTGGCCGCGAGCACGCGGACGTCCGCTACTTATCCGTGCCAGAGCCGAACTACGGCAAGGCGCTCCGCGCAGGAATTCTGGCAGCGCGCGCGCCGGTGGTGATCTGCGACGAGATCGACCTGTGTTACGTCGACTTCTACGTGCGCGCGCTGGAGCTCCTGCGCAGTGGCGCGGACCTGGTGATCGGCTCCAAGCTGATCGGCGGCGCCGAGGACCGACGCCCCTTCGTGCGTCACGCGGCCAGCCTGGCGTACACCAGCCTGTTGCGTTGGCTGCTCGGATTCCAGGGCACCGACACCCACGGGCTCAAAGGCTTCTGGCGCGAGCGGTTGCTGCCTGTGGTCGAGAGCTGCGTCATCGAGCACGACGTCTTCGCCAGCGAGCTCGTCATCCGCGCCTACCGCGCCAAGCTCAGCGTCCGCGAAGTGCCCATCCAGGTAGCGGAGAAGCGTCCCCCTTCAATCAACCTGCTGCGACGCGTGCCAAACGTCGTGAAGAGCTTGGCTAGGCTAACGTGGGCCGTCCGAGTGCGGGGGTAGCCATTTGCGAACGCCTCCGGGCAGCGTGCACATCTACCCTCGGAGAGCATCGCCGCATCGGGGTCATTGCGGCGAGCTTGCCGTGTGCAGCGGCTCGACGCAGCCTCGCATTCTGCAGAGCGCCGGCAGCGTCATGGGTGGTGGTTCCTCAGTCGGGCGGGCGCGGCTGCAGCGACGGCGAGCTCGGCACGCTTTGCCCAATGTACGACCGAGCGGAGCAGCGCGCTCGTTGCGAGAGAGGCCCGCTAGTCCCTCTAGTAGTCGCGCCGTGACTCCGTTGTGGGTGGCGTGTTAGGGTCGCGGCGTGCGCGGACGTCGAGAGCGGTGGCTGACTGCAGCAACTTGTTCGGTGTTACTGAAGCTATGCGGGGCGAGCGCGGCGCACGCGGCGGAGGTGTCCTTGGAGGCGCCCCCGTCCTGCGCGATCGCGCGGGAGTTGACGGAAGAGGTGGAGCGGCTGGTAGGGCGTCCGCTGAGTGAGGTACCGCGCATGGACTTCGCGATTCGCGTGACGCAGCACGCAGCGAGCAAATGGCAAGTGGCGCTAAGAACCACCAGCGCGGAAGCGCCAAGCGGTCCAGCGCTGCGCGAGATCAACGGTCAGTCTTGCGCCGAGGTACGTGACGCTGCGGCGGTCGCCATGGCGTTGGCAATCGAGCAACGGCAGCGGTCGGACGCCGACGCGGACCTCACATCACTGCCGCGGCAGCGAGTCGACGTAGCGGCAGAGAGCCCGTCTGCGGCCGCGCCCGCGCGAAGCTCCGCGGGAACGGCAGCTCCCGTGCGGCGTGCAATCAGCGCGTCCCCGAACGATCGCGCCCAGAGCGGCCCGTGGATTGGGATCGACGTCGGCCTCGGAGGTGTGGTTGACGCGGGTGCACTGCCCGGTATGGCGCTAGGAGCCGAGCTCGAGTTATCTGCTCGCCTCGCGTCCCTGCGAGTAGTGGCGGTGGGAGCTTTGTTTACTTCCCAGATCACGCGCGTTGCCGACGGTGGAGGCGGCGAGTTCCGTTTCGTTCTTGGTGGCGCCTTGGTCTGCGGTGAGCGGCCAGCTCGGGGCCTGCACGCGCTCGGTTGTGCGGGCTTCGAGCTGGGGCAGATTTCTGCGGAGGGGTTTGGTGTGTCGAACCCACGTTCGGGCACGGCTCCCTGGCGAGCGATTCGCTTCGACGCCGGCTTGGCGCTGCCCATCGGGCAGGATTTCGCGCTCATGGCGCGCGCGGGCGCCGCTATTCCGTTAACGAGACCAGATTTCGTGTTCAGCGACACGCAGCGGGTGCACCGGCCCGACAGCCTGAGCGTTCGCGCGTCGTTGATGGCGGCCATGAGCCTCTAAGCAACGACACCAAGCAACGGGAATGACGAGCGCGGACACTCATGACGTCCCCCTTGCACGCGCTCACGCACATTCCGCCCTCGAAGGCGACCGTGGACTTCGAAGAGCTTTACCAAGAGCACTTCGCCTTTGTGTGGCGTTGCCTACGGGCGCTCGGTGTCAGCGAAGCCAACTTGGACGACGTCTGCCAGGAGGTATTCCTGGTCGTCCATCGGCGGCTCGCCGACTATCGCGGCGAAGGCAAGCCGCGCACCTGGGTCTACGGCATCTTGCGGAACGTGGCGTCGAACCATCGCCGCACCCTGCGCCGTCGGGGGGAGAACGGCGCGCTCGAGCAAGAGCCGCAGAGCGAAGGCTCAGGGCCGCTCGATCACGTGCTGCTGCAGGAAGACGCGGCTTTCCTGGAGGCTTTTCTGGAGAGCGTGACGGCCGCCAAACGGGAGGTGTTCGCGCTAGCGCTGATCGAGCAGCTGAGCATTCCCGAGGTGGCGGAGATTCTTGGGGTGCCCGTGAACACCGCGTACACGCGCTTGCGCAACGTTCGTCTCGACTTTCAACGCGCGCTTGCCCAAAGGAGTCGGGGATGACATTGGATGCGGAAGAGCGTCGTTTGCTGGAGCTGGCGCGGGGCGAGTGGTCACCACGTGCAGGCGACTCTCAGCGCGTGCTTGCCGCACTAAAAGCACGTTTTCCGAGCAGCGACGTGCCTTCCGAACGGGCCGCGGCGGACAGCCACGGGGCCCCGACCCATGAAGGCGAGACGTTGCGAGCTCGGCCAGGCGGTGCGCTCAACGAAGCGTCCCAGCTGATGCGGCTGGCGCCGTGGGCAACCCGAGCAGGCATTGCGCTCATCATCGCCGGTAGCTCGGGCGCGCTCGGGTATTGGCTCGGCTACCGCGCTGCCTCGCGTGCCGAGCTGACGAGCGCGCTCGCCCGGCAAGCTTCAACGCCCACGCGCAAAGCGGCAGCTGTTTCGTCTGTGAGTAGCCCGGTCGTGCGCGTGCCGACCGTTGCTCCCCTCGCAGCACCGGTAGCGCAGGAAGCCGTCGCCGCTCGCCCGCCGTTACCACGTGAGCAAGCACCCACCGGTGGCGGCTCCGGCCGTCCCCGCGCCGAGGGCTCGCTCGAAGAAGAAGTGCGGATGCTGCGACGCGTGGAGCGTGCGCTGCGGGAGCAGAATCCGCGGTTGGCGCTGGCGTTGCTTTCGAAGCTGGACGCGAGCGTGCCGCGGGGCCAGCTCCAAGAGGAGCGCGTGGCCGCCGAAATCGCTGCGAAGTGTGCGCTCGGTCACGGCTCGCCGGCGAATCTGCTGAAAGACTTCACAGCTCGTTACGCGCGGAGCGCCTACCTCGCGCGTGTAGGCCAGGCCTGCGCGCCCGAGGGAGAGGCAGCGCCGCGAGGCGAATAAAACAAGCAACGGATCGCCACGCTGCGGAGACTCAAGCTGCAGGAGAAGCACATGCACAATCAATCGTGGACACTTCTACTCGCTGCAACAACTCAGATGTTCGCCTGCTCGGGCGGCGACAAGGTGGACCTGGGAGACGACGATAAAACTCCATCGGCTAGCTTGGGGTCCAGCCTTTCTGACTATGCCGGAAGCTGGGCGGGCTACGTTGAAGCGTTCCAGTTCGCGGACTCCACCGATCGCATCCGCGTCGTGCTCGACGCAAATGGCGCTGGACACATGGAAGCGGGTGACGACGCGCCGCCTCTACCCGAGCCCGATGCCAACGAGTTTCCGCCGGGTTGGATTCAAGAACAGCCAGGTGCTCCACAGCCCAGCGCGGGCTACATGGTCCCTGGCTACGAGTACCCCGTGGTCAACGCACGCGTGGCCAGCCTGCGGATCCAGCTCGAGACGGGTACCTTGGAGATGTTCCGCGGCTGGTGCGAGCTGCAAACGCCCGTGTTGGAGACCTTCACCAGCACGCCCGAGCAGCAGTCCTACGGTTGCCATGACAATGGCGGCTACGCCGTCGAGGACGGCAAGTGTTACTTGGCCCCACCGCCTGAAGGGGAAATACCGTGCGGGAAGCTGGCCTGCCAGTACCTCTGTTCGTGCACGGCGACCGCCTGCAGCATCTTCGACGGCGTCGTCGACATCAAATTGGACGCCGCCTTGGCCGTGGGTGGTCGCGAGCTGACGGGCACACTGGTGGTGCCCGGGGGCGAGCGAGTCAACGTCCGCATGACGCGCCAATAGGTGCTCGGGCGCGGCTGGTGCGCACGCAAAAGCACGCCGTGAGGACCGCGCCGTTCTCCGGCACGCGTGTCCTTTGCGCAATCAGCTCAGAACGTGCCTGCACTGCGGACAGTCGGGCGCCACAGGCGTCGCCTGGCGCCGAACCACGGCGAGCGAGCTTCACTGGCGTACGAGAGCTGTCGCGCGAGAGATCGGCGTTGTAGAGCTCAGCCGCGCTCGATATAGCTGCCGGTGTTCGTCTCCTCACTGGAGAAGCCGGAGACTTTGAGAGTCAGCTCGTCCGCGGGGACGCACGGCCGGCCCGCCTGACGCCATCAGCGGCGATCGCGATGTGTTGCGAGCCGCTGCTCACGACGCAGCTCAGAACGCGCCTTGAACGCGGAGAGTCGGGCTGCGCAGGCGGCGACCGACGTCCGACGTGAGCTGTCGCGCGATGTCGGCGTTGTAAAGCTCAGCGGCACTGGAGATATAGCCGTGGGAGGCCTGTACCAGGATGCCGCCCGTGATGGCCAGGGCGGTACCCGATATCAGAAACCCCGCGCCGAGCGTCGTCAGCTCTTGTTCGCCGTTCGCGTCCTCCTCGACCACGAGATCGCTCCTTTCCGCCAGTAGCACGACGTCCGTCACGAGCAGCGCCACACCCGCAAGGTAGAGCGCGAAGCCGCTGATCTTCATGGTGCGGAAGCGGTCGATTTCAGCGAGCGCGGCAGGGGACTCCGCGAACACCGCCTCCGCATCGCCACCGAAGTAGCCAAGCTCAACGGTGGTTCCCCCGCGCGCGAGCTCCAGCCCTCTCCAGAAGTTAAAGCGCGTATAGAGGGCCTCGGCGCGGT
>DASQDA010000914.1:0-9336 GCA_035634435.1 Polyangiaceae bacterium | reverse complement strand
CACGCGTTCGCAGGCCGCCCGAATGCCGACCACGAGCCCGTGCCACGTCGTGGCCCCCGCGTTTGCAAAGTGATACAGCCCGGGCGGCGCCGCTGAGCTCCTGCCGACACCGAGCAGACCGAGGGCCGCGTCGGCCAGATCGCCCGTGTACGTCGGCCGCCCGTGTTGATCGTTGACGACACGCAGCTCGTCGCGGTCGCGCAACAAACCCACCATGGTCTTGACGAAGTTTGGTCCGTTTTCGCCGAACAGCCATGACGTGCGCAGCACGTAGACGCCGCCCGCGTTGCTCCCGCTGGTCGCAAGCGCGCGCTCTTCCCCCTCCAGCTTGCTGCGGCCATAGACACCGAGCGGGGCCGTCGGGGCGTCCTCCGTGTAGGCGACCGAGGCTCGCCCGTCGAACACGTAGTCCGTAGAAAAGTGCAGGAACGGAACGCCGAGAAGAGCAGCGGCTTCGGCCAGGTTCGCAGGCCCGTCCCCGTTGGTACGCCGTGCATCGGCCTCGTGAGCTTCCGCGTCGTCCACCCGCGTGTAACCGGCGGCGTTGACGATCTGCTCGGGGCACTCCTCGCGCGCGAAGCTCAGCACCTGCTCCCGCGAGCTGACGTCCAGCTCGCGATCGGTCAAGAGACACGTGATGCCGTGGCGCTCGTAGCGAGCGCGCAGTGCCGAGGCGAGCATTCCATGGGCTCCAACCAGCCACACCAGGGACGGGCGCACGCTCATCGTGCCACTCGAGCCGCATAGGCAGCAAAGGACTCGGCGCTCTGGTCGCGGGCCGAGAGCACGGGCGCGGCCACGGGCCAGGCGACGTTGAGCTCGGGGTCGTCCCACGCCAGCGTGCACTCGTGAGCTGCGTCGTAGAGGCTCGACACCTTGTAAAGCACCTCGGCTGTCTCACTGACGACGCAAAAGCCGTGGGCGAAGCCGATGGGTACGAAAATCTGCCGATGCTCTTCCGCGTCGAGGTACACGCCCTCCCATTGCCCGAAGGTCGGGGAATCGGGGCGGATATCCACGGCGACATCGAAAATGCGCCCGCTGCTCACGCGCAGCAGCTTCGCCTGGCCCGGCTGCGCCTGGTAGTGCAAACCGCGCAACGTTCCGTGCACCGAGCGCGAATGATTGTCCTGCACGAAGGTACAATCGATGCCGGCGGCGGCATAACGCTCTTGATTGTAGCTCTCGAGAAAGAAACCGCGAGCGTCGCGGAAGACGCGGGGCTCGAGCAGCTTGAGTCCAGCCAGTTTGAGTTCGATGACGTTCATGCGTAGAGCCCCGACGGAGCGCGCCGGCTGAGAAACGACGATGGATGCAGGCTATTCATTGAGGCACGAACGTAGATACTCGCCATAGCTGCTCTTGCCGTGCGCTTGGGCGAGCCTTTCGAGCTGGGCGGCATCGATGTAGGCCATGCGCCAGGCAATCTCTTCGATACAGGCAATGCTGGTGCCCTGTCGTCGCTCCAGCACGTGCACGAATTGACCTGCTTGCAGCATGCTCTCGTGCGTGCCGGTGTCGAGCCATGCATAACCACGGCCCATCATCTTGACGCGAGCGCGTCCGCGTTCGGCGTAGATGCGATTGACGTCGGTGATCTCGAGCTCGCCGCGCGCCGAGGGCTTGAGGTCTGCGGCGATCCGCACGACCTCGTTGTCGTAAAAATACAAACCCGTCACGGCATAGTTCGACTTCGGCTGCGCGGGCTTCTCTTCAATGGAGAGGACCCGGCCGCCCTCGCCCATCTCGATCACGCCGTAGCGTTCCGGGTCCTGCACGCGATAGGCGAAGAGCACGCATCCATCCAGCTCGTTACGCGCGCTTCGCAACAGCTCGGCCAGCCCGGAGCCGTAAAAGATGTTGTCCCCCAGCACCAGGCACACGGGCGAGGTCCCCACGAAGTCGCGACCGATGATGAACGCCTCGGCCAGCCCGTTCGGCTCGGCCTGCTCGGCGTAGTCGAAACGAACGCCAATGTCGCTCCCATCGCCCAGCAAACGCCGGAACAGGGGCAGGTCCTGGGGCGTCGAGATAATGAGAATCTCGCGGATTCCCGCCAGCAGCAACACGCTGAGCGGGTAGTAAATCATCGGCTTGTCGTAGACCGGCAGCAGTTGCTTCGAAACGCTGCGTGTCAGCGGATAGAGGCGGGTGCCACTACCGCCGGCAAGTATGATTCCCTTCACGAAGCTCTCCCGGTCACTGGTCGTCGGCTCATGGGGTGCTTTCAGGCTCTCGGTGCTTCACGGGACCGAGGGCTCACGCAAACCTCGGCACGCGCGGTGCTCACGCCGAGGCCTCCTACGGTTTTTCCACACTCTGCGGGCTCACGGAAGCCCTTACCTGAACCGATTCCTCGGCCGGGAACACGTATTCAGCCAGGAGGCCAGAGGTCGTGATGAGCACCACCAGGGCCAAGTAGATGACGTAAAAAAGGAACACGAAGGCCGCGCCCTGGTTCACCACGCGGGTCGGGGAGATATACACGGCGAGGCCCGCGTACAGCGCTAGCTGAATCGTGCCGAAGAAACCCGGCGCGTTCGGCATGGCAAAGCCCAGCCCAAGCACGCCGAACACCACGGCCGCCTCCGCGAAGCTCAGCTCGGTCAAACCTACGGAGCGGGCAAGCAGCTGGAGCGCACAGACATGCGCGGCGAACGCAAGCAGGGTGATGAGGAGGAAGGGTCCCGTGTTGCGGACCTTGGGCAGAAATCGGAAGCCGTCGCTCAGCCGCTCCACGGCGTCCGCGAGCCGCGTGGCCAGGCGCTTGGACACGATGCCGACGAAGCGCTCCGTTAGGCGCCGGGCGCCTTGTCGCCAGTAAAAGAAAAGAGCCATGAAGAGGAAGGCCCCGCCGAACAGCGTGGCCGCGAAGCGCGCAGCGTGCGGCACGAGCGCGGCAGGCACCGGCAAGTTACCGATGCGCTCGGGCAGCGGCTCGTGAGGGATCGCGAAGGCGAGCCCGGCAAGCAGCACGGAGCTCACCAGCACGCCGTCGATGATGCGCTCGGCGCCCACGGTGCCGGTGATGGCCCAGCCCGACAGCTTCCCTTTCTGACGCAGCATGGCCGGGCGGGCGAACTCGCCGAGCCGGAACGGCAAGAAGGTCAACAAGCCGAGGCCAATCGACGAGATGGTCATGATGCGTCGCATCGAGATTGGCGCGATCGGAGCAATGAGGAAGTGATAGCGCGCGAAACGTAACAGGACGTTCGACAGCAGGAGCAGCGCCGCCAGCGCCACGCCTCGCATGTCGACGTTGTCGAGCGTGCCGCGCGGGGGCAGCAGCGGCAGCGCACCGGCTCTCAGCACCCAGATGAAGCCGACCATCAGCGCCACCGAGGCGGCGAGGGCCCGCACGTGGCGCTTCACGAACTCACGCGGGGAAGCGCGCACTCACGACCTCTGAGCTTCGGTTGAGCGGCTGAACGGAGGGCTGTCGTCCGGAGCCTTTACCCATGAGGCGCGTGCGCACGTTGTAGGGGCGCTTTCCTTGCGACTCATGGTAGGTGCGCGAGACGACATCGGCGACCAAGCCGAGCGACAATAGCTGAACGCCGACCATGATCAACAGCACGCCCAGCAGCAACAACGGACGGTCTGCCAGGCGCTGCTCCAGAAACAGCTTGGCAAACACCAGCCAGGCGCACACGGCAAACCCCAGTGCCAAGGAGGCGAGCCCCGCCAGGCCGAAGACCTGCATGGGCCGCACCAGGTAAGACTGCATGAAGCGCACCGTCATCAAGTCCAAAACCACCCGAAGCGTGCGGCCAATTCCGTACTTGGAAGTGCCGAATTGTCGAGCACGGTGGTTGACCGGCATCTCGAGGATGCGCACGCCTGCCCAGCTTGCGACCGCAGGAATGAAGCGGTGCATCTCGCCGTACAGCCGCAGCTCCTTGGCCACGTCACGTGTCATGGCCTTCAGCGTGCAGCCATAGTCGTGCAACTTCACCTTCGTAGCCATGCTGATGATGCGATTGGCAATCAGCGACGGTAGCTTGCGATTCAAGAAGGCGTCCTGGCGATGCTTGCGCCACCCCGCCACCATGTCGTAGCCCTCGTCCAGCTTGGCGAGCATCGCTGGAATGTCGGCAGGGTCGTTCTGCAGATCGGCGTCAATCGTGACGACCTTGGTTCCTCGCGAGACGTCCAGTCCCGCTTGCATCGCCGCGGTCTGGCCGAAGTTTCTCCGGAAACGCACCACGTGGAGCGTTGGGTCCTCCTCGACCATGCGCTCCATCAAGGTGAAGCTCCGATCGCTCGAGCCGTCATCCACCAGCACCAGCTCGTAAGCGAGCCCCGTCGACTGCAAGGCAGAGTGCAACTCCGCTACCAAGTGCGGCAGGCTTTCTTCCTCGTTGTAGATGGGGACGACGACCGAGAGGTCTAATAGATCGCTTTCGAGGCCCAAAGCCGTTCTCCTTGCCCCCCGCGGGCGGGCGACCCCCTTTAGCACGGTATGGCCGGCGGCGCGCCGGCCGCGTCGGTGGCCCCTGCGTCAGCCGGCGGAGGGGCTTTTGCCGTGTTTGGCTGGCGGGGTTTACTGGCCTGCGGCTCGGCTTTTCCGTCCGCTCGCAGCGCTCCGCCGCTCGACCTCACAAGCGGCACCCGCCCCGACGGCAAGCGCGCTATAGCTCGGAGCCATGAAATCGCGGGTACGGGTAGGTCTGGTTCAGATGTCGATGACGGCCGACAAGGCGCAGAACGTCGCCAAGGCCTCCGAGCGGATCGCTGAGCTTGCAGGCAGCGGGGCGGAGCTGGTGTGTTTGCCCGAGCTCTTCGCCTCGCCGTACTTCTGTCAAACCGAGGATGCCGAGCTGTTCGACCTGGCGGAAGCCATCGATGGTCCCACCATCCAGGCCATTGCCGCGGCGGCTCGCAAGGCCAAGGTCAGCGTCGTTACCCCCGTGTTCGAGCGGCGCGCGCCCGGCGTTTACCACAACAGTCTCGTGGTGCTCGGCCCTGCGGGTGAGTCGCTCGGGCATTACCGCAAGATGCACATTCCCGATGATCCGCTCTTCTACGAGAAGTACTACTTCACACCGGGCGATCTGGGCTTTGCGACGGTAGTGACGCCGTCCGTTCAGGTGGGTCCGCTCATCTGCTGGGATCAGTGGTACCCGGAAGCGGCACGCCTGACCGCGCTGCGCGGCGCCGAGGTGCTGGTGTACCCGACCGCCATCGGCTGGCAGCCGGCCGAAAAAGCGGAATACGGTGCAGCGCAGCTAAGCGCCTGGCAAACCATGCAGCGCTCGCACGCCATCGCCAACGGCGTCTTCGTGGTGGCGGTGAATCGGGTCGGGCACGAGGGCCCGAGCGACGGTGGCATTGAATTCTGGGGCCATTCCTTCGTCTGCGATCCGTTCGGCCTGGTGTTGGCCGAAGCGGGCCTCGAGGAGCAAACCCTGCTCGTCGAGTGTGACCTCACGCGCATGGAGTTCGTGCGGCGCAACTGGCCGTTTCTGCGCGACCGGCGCATCGACGCCTACGGCGATCTGAACGCGCGCTTTCTCGACCGTAAACCCTGATGTTCCCGCCTTCCTTTCCCCGCTTCTGGAGCTTCGTGAATGGCCGTCCGCCGCAACCGACAGCCTGAGGATCAACACGCTTCCGAGCGCGCGGAGCCGAGTCCGCGCGAGCTCGGTTACCGGATGCCCGCGGAGTGGGAGCCGCATGCCGCCACCTGGTTGGCTTGGCCCCACCAGGAGAGCGACTGGCCCGGGAAGTTCGCGCCTGTCCCCTGGGCCTTCGCGGAGATTGCCCGCCACCTGACGCAGGGCGAGCGCATTCGGCTCCTGGTGCGCGATCGCCCCCTCAAGCGCCAAGCGCTGGAGGCCCTCACGCGTGTGGGCGTCGACGTCAGCAAGGTCGACTGGGTGGTCTGCCCCACGGACCGCTCCTGGACACGCGATTTCGTGCCGAGCTTCGTGGTGTCCACCAAGCGACGGCCAGCGAAGCGCGCGATGCCGCTCGGCGACCGCAGCCGCGACGGCATCGCCGCCGTCAAATGGCAGTTCAACGGCTGGGCGCGTTACAAGAATCACGCGCGCGACGAGGCGGCGGGGCAGTCAGTCGCCGAACGCCTGGGTATCGTCGCGTTCACTCCAGAGGTGCCCGTCGGCCGTCGCACCCGGCGCGTGGTGCTCGAGGGCGGCGGCATCGACGTCGACGGCGAGGGCACCCTGCTCACCACGGAGGAGTGCTTGCTGGATGGCGCTCAAGCGCGCAACCCCAAGCTGGGCAAGAGCGGCACCGAAGCCATGTTGAGCCGCGAGCTCGCCATCGACAAAGTGCTCTGGTTGGAGCGCGGGATTGCGGGCGACGATACCGGCGGTCACATCGATGATTTCGCGCGTTTCGTCGGACCGGCCACCGTCGTGCTCGCCGAAGAGCCCAACGGGCGCGACCCGAATCACCGTGTTCTGGAAGCCGCCCGTGAACGTCTGGAGACGGCGCGCGACGCACGCGGCCGACGCATTCGCCTGGTCCGCTTACCCATGCCGACGCCGGTCGCGTTCGCGGGCCAACGACTGCCTGCGAGCTACGCCAACTTCTACATTGGCACCCGCTCGGTGCTGGTCCCTACCTTCAACGATGCGCGCGATCGTAGCGCGCTCGGCACCATGGCCGAGCTGTTTCCCGACCGCCAGGTGGTGGGAATCCACGCGCTCGACCTGGTGCTCGGGCTCGGCACCATCCACTGCAGCACCCAGCAAGAGCCGCTGTAGTGTGCTGAAATCAAGATTCTCCACAGGGAGGGTTTGGAGACACGCGCCCAGGCTCCTCCTCTTGCTCTTGGCGCTGCTCTTCGTGCGCTCGGCAGCGGCGCAATCGGCACCAGCCGCTGGCCGCGCGATCGCGCGGCCGGCCGCCTCCACGCAAACGCAGAAGACCGCCGCGGAGCGTGGTGTGAACCCTTGCAACACGCCGGACCCCGGCTTCGGGCAGTACGAGCGCTGGAGCCGCGGCATCGGCATGGGTCAAATGCTCGTTCCCAAGCGCCGGCCGAGCTCACCAGGCGGAGTCGATGTCGTGGTGCATTTTCACGGACATGAACCGGCCCGCAAAGAGTGGGTGCACGTGATGGACGGCCCGGTGCTGGTCGGCATCGATCTAGGGCTCGGTTCCGGCCCCTATGAAACCGCTTTTGCCGGCCCCGACGCGCTCAAGACGCTGCTCGACAGCGTGGAACGGCAGCTGACGAAGCGCTGGGGCAAAGTCCGCCTCCGCAACGTGGCCCTCAGCGCCTGGAGCGCCGGATACGGCGCCGTGCAGGGCATCTTGAGCCACCCGCGGGGGCGCGAGCGGGTCGACGCCGTCATACTGCTGGATGGCCTGCATTGCGGCTACCGCGGACAGTCGCTCAACGAAGCGCAACTGCGGCCTTTCATGAGCTTCAGCGAGCTGGCCGCCGGCGGTGAGAAGCTGATGGTCGTCACGCACTCATCGATCATTCCGCCTGGGTATGCCTCCACGACCGAGACAGCGAACTTCTTGGTTCGCCACCTGGGCGGTCGACCTCAGGCGGCCAAGCCACGCGCCTCCGACCCAATGGGCCTCGAGCTCATCTCGCGTTTTTCGCGACGCGGCTTTCACCTGCGCGGCTTCGCCGGCAACGACAAGCTGGACCACTGCGCTCACCTGGGTCTATTGCGAGACATCTTGACCGCTCACCTGAAACCTCGCGGGGGTCTTGCGCGTGTCCGACGCTGACGAAACCCGGAGCAGCCGCGCTGCGCAGAGCTTCTCTGTATCCGACGAGCTCGCTGGGCTCGCCCTCGATCGGGCGTTGCGCACGCTGCTCGAAGGCGAGAGCTGGGGCAAGGTACGGCGCTTCATCGAAACGGGTAAAGTACGCCTCGACGGCGAAGTCGTGACCGAGCTCACGCGCTTCGTGCGAAAGGGCCAGACCATTGCGCTCTCGCACTCGGCACCGCGCCCGCAGAGGCCCGGTTTGAGCTCCAGCGCGATCGTCTACGCCGACACGCACGTGGTGGTCGTGGAAAAGCCGGCCGGTCTCAGCACCGTGCCGTTCGATGAAAACGAGACCGTGGCGCTCGATCAGATCGTGGCTGCGGAGCTCTCGCGGCGCGACCGCGGCCGCCGCCCGCCGCTCGGCGTCGTTCATCGCCTGGACAAGGACACCACCGGCTTGGTCGTGTTCGCGCGGAGCGTGCCGGCCAAGCGCGTGCTGAAGAATCAGTTCCGCTTCCATACCGTCAAGCGCCGCTACTGGGCCATCGCCCACGGCGTCCCGGCCGCGGGCACCCTGTCGAGCCGCCTGGTGCCCGATCGCGGTGATGGGCTGCGGGGCTCCACCGACAACCCAACCCTGGGACGACCCGCCACCACGCACGTGAAAGTGCTGGAGCGGTTGAGTGGAGCTAGCTGGCTCGAGTGCCGCCTCGAAACCGGCCGCACGCACCAGATCCGCATCCACCTCGCGGAAAGCGGCTGTCCCTTGCTGGGAGAGCGCGTCTACATCCGCGGTTACAAGGGCTCCATCACGCCTGCGCCACGCGTGATGCTGCACGCCTTCGAGCTTGGCTTCGAGCACCCCGTCAGCGGGCTTCCATTGGCTTTCGAATCGCGCATGCCTGCAGACATGACGCTGCTGCTCAACCGACTGCGCGCGCGCTGATCGTCGGCCGCTGCCCACCGCACCAACCACAGCCAGCATGCCGCACCTCGATCTAATCCTGACGCTCACCATGGGATTGACGGCGGCGCTCGCCTTTGGCTTCGTGACCCAACGGCTCGGTCTTTCGCCGATCGTGGGATACTTGCTGGCGGGCATCGCCGTTGGACCACAAACGCCCGGCTTCGTTGCCAACAAGGGGCTCGCCGACCAGCTCGCCGAGATCGGCGTCATTCTGTTGATGTTTGGCGTGGGGCTGCAGTTCCACCTCAAGGAATTGCTGGCGGTGCGCCGCGTCGCCCTTCCCGGCGCGCTCGCGCAAGTTGCGGTCGCGACCGCCCTGGGTGCCCTCGCCGCGTCGGCCTGGGGCTGGAGCTGGACCTCAGGCATCGTCTTCGGCGTTGCGATTTCCGTCGCCAGCACCGTCGTCTTGATCCGTGTGCTGTCGGACAACCGCGACCTGCAGTCGAGCTCCGGGCGCATCGCAGTCGGTTGGCTGGTCGTGGAAGATCTATTCACCATTTTGGCGCTGGTCGCCCTCCCCGCATTCTTCGGGACCGAGACGGCTCCTCGCAGCGCGCCGCTGACGCTCGGCATCGCCGTCGCGAAAATCGCGGCGCTGATCGCCTTCACGTTGGTAGTCGGCAAACGTGTCTTGCCGCGCTTGCTGGAATACGTGGCCGCCACGCGCTCGC
>DASQDA010000913.1:0-3053 GCA_035634435.1 Polyangiaceae bacterium | reverse complement strand
CGAACAGCCGATAGCAAGGCACACCGCAAACACAGAACTAAAAGTGCGGCACTGCGTGCGGCAACTTACGTTTCCAAACCGATTCAACACACGCCCGCCTGGCCTTCGTAGGGCAACACCGGCGGCAAAGAACGACCTCGTAAAAGACGTCACGCAGCCGGACGCGAGTCAGGGCGAGTCATTGGGGCCGCTGATCGCGATCCGGAACGTGACAGTGGCTGGAACACGAAGCCATCCAGCGCGACAGCCTCCGGAGCTCCGGTAGCGTCCCGTAGAAGTGACGTGGTACTGTCGGCGGTCCGCCGTCCGCCGCCACGTTCATCGTTGCGACAGCTCGCGATTGTGCAGCACGCGCTGGATGGCGGCGACGAGCGAGTCCGGCGTACACGGCTTCTGTAGAAGCTCGTCCCAGCCAATGTCCGCCGCCGCGCGATGTGGATCGGCTATCGAAGCGCCGGTAACGACGATGATGGGAACGGCGCGCGTTCTGGCGTCGTTTTTGAGAATGCGGGTGGCGGTGAACCCGTCCATCACGGGCATGTGCAGATCCATGACGATGACGGCGGGCATCTGCGTGAACGTCACCGACACTGCCTCTTGGCCATCACACGCCACCAACACGTCAAACCCAAAGTAGGCCAGACAGTCTGCGTACAGCTCACGAACGTCCTCCGTATCGTCCACCACCAAGACGCGACCTGAGAACGGAGCACCGATAGGCACACCAACACTATAGCGTGTCTCGGCTGAATCGCGTCACACGAGGCTACCGAGCGGCGTCGCAGCAGAGGGCAGGTGGCAGCAGGTGGGGGTCTGCACCGCGGTGTACTCCGAGGTACTACGTGCAACGCCCTCGAGCCACGCAGGCGTTTCCTCGATACCGGCAAACCTCGTAGGCCACGCCGCTGATTGCGCGGCGGTCGAGCACGAGTTTTCGGCGGCGGGAACGTACACCGTCAGCTGGTCCATGGTGCAGGCAGACGCAGTCGACGAATGGGCGTGGATCTATGGTGAGCGCCTGGACGATTGAGCTCGGCGGCGACAGCGCCCAACCGACCGGGCTCCAGGAACTTCCGTGGGTGTGCACCCTCGTCCGCAGCTGATCGCGGGGCCCCCCGGTCAGTACGAGGTTCTCGTCAGAGCTTGGTTGGATTGGCGCCGCGGTGCGGCGGCCTGCCCGTGCGACGGGACGGTCGCGTCTTGCAGCGTTGCGGAGGAAGCCGTCGTGCAGGGCTCCTCGCGCGAAGCCCCCGCTGCGTTCACGTTGCCCACGCAGGACCTGGTGCACGTCTCGTTCGACTGATCTCCAGCTCGCGGGGGTGGACTGCGGGGAAGCCGCGGCGCGAGCCGCGCCAGCTGGCCTGCGGCTGTTGCCGGCCAGGAATCGATGGACTAGACAGCGCGGCATCATGCTCCGTTCGTGGGCCCCGGCGCTCTGTCTCGCGATCGCGCTCTCGCGCAGCGCAGCGGCGCAGCCGACACCCCAGCCTCGGGCCGCACTAGCACCACCGCCGCCAGTCGAAATCGTGGTCGAGGGCACGCCGCGCGCGCGCAGCGCGTCGGAAGCGCGCCGTGAACGCCGCGTGCTTGCCCTCGCGCCGCACCGGACCGCGAGCGAGCTCCTGCTCACGGTCCCTGGTGTTTTCGTGACCCAGCATAGTGGCGAAGGCAAGGCTCACCAGATCTTCTTCCGCGGCTTCGATGCCGTGCATGGCCAGGACATCGAGCTCTGGGTAGCCGGCGCTCCCGTCAACGAGGTCAGCAATATCCACGGCCAAGGCTATGCGGATCTCCATTTCGTCATGCCGGAGGTGGTGCAAGCGGTGCGCGCGCGGCCAGGAGCCTTCGACCCGCGTCAGGGCGACTTCGCCATTGCCGGCAGCATGGATTTCGAGCTCGGTTACGAAGAGCCCGGTATCACCGCGAAGGCGAGCGCCGGGTCCTTCGGCGCTCGCCGCGCGTTTCTGGCTTACCGGCCTCCGTGGGCCTCCGAGCGCCCGTTCGCTGCCGTGGAGCTCTACGGTAGCGACGGCTACGGCCGAGCGCGCGCTGCCGATCGCGCAACGGCTCTCGCGCAGGTGGAGGTGCCCCTCGGCTCGGGACTCAACGCCACCCTCATGGCGTCGACGTATGCGGCGCGCTTTGGGTCGGCCGGAGTGCTCCGCCTCGATGATCTCGAAGCCGGTCGCATCGGACGCTTCGATAGCTACGATCCGGAACAAGGCGGCTCGTCGCAGCGCACGCAGCTTGCCGCGCGCATCCGGCGCGTCAGCGACGTGACGGAGCTCGAGCTCGCGCCCTTCTTCGTGCGCCGCGCGCTCGTGCTCCGCTCGAACTTCACGGGCTTCCTCGAGAACGCAACGCACGGTGACTCGATCCAGCAGCAGAACACGGCCACCACGCTCGGCGCTCGGGCGCATTTGAAACGATCGCTCTCCTTGGTCTCGGAGCACGACGCCATGGAAGCCGGTGTGCTTCTGCGAAGCGATTTCGTCCAGCAGTCGCAGCGCCGTATTTCAACCGTGGACGCCAGCGTCACCGGGACGGAGGTGGACGCAGAAGTGCACGCCACGAATGTCGGCGGCTACCTGGATCTGGACCTGTATCCGCTGCGAAGGCTCGCTCTGCGCGGTGGGCTCCGTGCGGACGCCCTCGGCTTCATGGTGACGGACCGGCGCCCCGAGGCGCTCGCGGGGCGCTCCGCACACGGCCGCCATGTTGGCGCCAAGGGCAGCGCCGAGGTGCAACTCGGCGGCGGGCTCAGCGCCACCGCGAGCTTTGGCCAAGGCTTCCGTTCGCCGCAGGCGCGCAGTCTGGGAGACGGCGAGCAGACCCCGTTCACACGTTCCGTGTCGCAGGAGCTCGGAGTCCGCCTCCGCTCGAACGCGGGACTCAACCTGGTGGTCGCGGGGTTCCGCACGACGCTCAGCGACGATCTCGTCTTCGACGAAGCGACGTCACGCAACGAAGCGGTGCCGGGCACGTTGCGCGTGGGTTGCGTCGCCGACCTCGTCGCCGAGCCGATCGAGTGGTTTTCGTCCGCCCTGGGCTTC
>DASQDA010000912.1:0-1810 GCA_035634435.1 Polyangiaceae bacterium | reverse complement strand
CAAAAGCCAGAGGACGATAGCCGGCGAAGTAGCCCTCGATGAGCGCATGACGTGATAGCCACCTTG
Organism: Polyangiaceae bacterium; assembly: GCA_035634435.1. Classification (GTDB taxonomy): domain Bacteria; phylum Myxococcota_A; class Polyangia; order Polyangiales; family Polyangiaceae; genus PMG-095. The sequence continues at coordinate 1,744 of DASQDA010000912.1, read as the reverse complement.
GCGCGGGAACCGCCGACGCGCGAGCGGAATCCCGCCGAGCGCGCTCGCTCCCACGCACCGGACAGCACCGGAGCGGTGCCTGCGTGTACCTTTCCAGCCACGCCAAAAACCGGCACGGTGGTTCCGAGATTGAGACCGCAGCGGCTCCCATACGGTCCTCGGGCAACGGCCGCGGCCCGACCCGCGCTGGCGAGCGCTTTGCTGAGCGGCCTAGGCGGAAGCGGCTCTCCCTCTCCCCTTCCCACCCACGTACTCCGCCAGGTGTTTGCCGGTCAACGTCGAGCGCTTCTTGATCAGCTCCGCCGGGGTGCCTTCGAACACGACGCGCCCGCCGTCGTGACCTGCGCCGGGCCCCAGATCGATGATCCAATCGGCGTGAGCCATGACCGCCTGGTGGTGCTCGATCACGATCACGGACTTTCCAGAGTCGACCAGGCGATCCAGAAGGCCGAGCAGTTGCTCGACGTCCGCCAGGTGCAGCCCAGTGGTTGGTTCGTCGAGAACGTAGACGCCGCCCTCGGCGCCGAGCTGCGTCGCGAGCTTGAGCCGCTGTCGCTCGCCGCCGGACAGGGTGGTGAGAGGCTGCCCGAGGCGCAGATAGCCGAGCCCGACGTCGGCCATCCGCCGCAAAATAGCGTGGGCTGCTGGCGTGCGGGCGTCGCCGCTGTCGAAGAACGCGACCGCCTCCTTGACGGGCAGGTCGAGCACTTCGGCGATGTTGAGCCCGCCCAGCCGGTAGTTGAGCACGGAGGCCTGGAATCGTCGGCCTTCACAGTCCTCACAGACGGTGGAGACCTCGGCCATCATGCCGAGGTCGGTGTAAATCATTCCCGCGCCGTTGCAGGTCGAGCAAGCGCCCTCCGAGTTGGCGCTGAACAGAGCGGGCTTCACACCGTTGGCCTTGGCGAACGCCTTGCGGATCGGCTCGAGCAGGTCGGTGTACGTCGCCGGGTTGCTCCGCCGCGAGCCTCGGATCGCAGTTTGGTCGACCGACACCACGCCGTCGCGCGTCGACACCGAGCCGCGAATCAGCGAGCTCTTTCCGGACCCGGCGACACCCGTCACCACCACCAGGACGCCGAGCGGGATGTCGACATCCACCTTCTGCAGATTGTGAGCGCTGGCGCCGCGAACCTTCAGCGCTCCCGACGCCTTGCGTACCGACGGCTTCAGCGTGGACCGATCATCGAGATGCCGACCCGTCAAGGTGCCGCTCGCCCGTAGCGCCTCGACGCTGCCCTCGAACACCACCTTGCCGCCGGCCGTGCCAGCCCCTGGCCCCAGATCGACGACGTGGTCGGCGATGGCGATGGCCTCGGGCTTGTGCTCGACGACCAGCACCGTGTTGCCCTTGTCGCGCAGTCGCAGCAAGAGCTGGTTCATCCGTTGAATATCGTGTGGGTGCAGCCCGATCGTTGGCTCATCGAACACGTACGTGACGTCGGTCAGCGAGGAGCCGAGGTGTCGCACCATCTTCGTGCGCTGTGCCTCACCGCCCGAGAGCGTACCCGAGGGCCGATCGAGGCTGAGGTAACCGAGCCCGATCTCCACGAACGAGTCGAGCGTGTGCTGCAGCGCGACCAGCAGCGGCGCGACGGAGGGCTGCTTGAGCCCTTTCACCCAATCGGCCAGGTCGTTGATCTGCATGGCACAGGCGTCGGCGATGTTGATGCCCTGGATCTTCGAGGAACGGGCGGCCGCGTTGAGTCGAGTGCCGCCGCAGTCTGGGCAGGTCGTGAATGTG
>DASQDA010000911.1:0-12349 GCA_035634435.1 Polyangiaceae bacterium | reverse complement strand
GCGGTCCTCGCGCCCACTCCGGGCGGTCTGACCTCCCAGATGGTTGCCGAGCGCAGCGGCCGCAACAGCAGTACCGTGCGCGCGCGCCTCGCCGACCTGGACATTGCACGCGCCCGCCTGGACCAAACGCTGGTGCAGTTTCTGCCGCGCTTCAGCCTACGTGCCTCGTACACGCGACTGTCGCCGGTTCGGAGCGAGTTCGAGGCGCCCGGAGGAGGGCCAGGGTTTGCCATCGAGAGCGTGAATGACAACTACGCCCTCACGGCTTCCCTCAACGTTCCACTGTCGGATTACCTGTTGCGCCTTTCGCATGCCATCTCTGGATCGGCTGCCAACCGCCGCGCCGCCGAGCTGCAGCACGAGGCCGAGGCGTTGAAGGTTCGCAGCGACGCGCAGGCGCTCTTCTATGACTGGCTACGAGCTCAGGCGCGCGTGTCGATCGCCCGCAAAACGTTGGAGCAAACGCGCGCCCGGCTCAAGGACGCAGGTCCTGCTTTCCAGCTCGGCGCCATCACCAAAGCCGACCTCATGCGGTTAGAGGCCCTGGTGGCCAGCACCGAGCAGGTGGTGCTCGAAGCGGACGCGTACCGCTCGCTTTCGGAGCTGCAGCTCGCAGTGGCAATGGGTGATCCCGCTCCCAGGGGCTACGTGGTCGGTGAGGACATCAACGCCAGGTTGATCCCGCAGCAAGGGACGCTTGCGACGTTGACGCGCGAAGCTCTGACCAGCCGTCTGGAGTTGCGGGCGCTCGAACGGGCGGCGAGCTCCGCGCGTGACGCCGGGCGCGCCATGCGTGGCACGAGCTGGCCGCGCTTGGACGCCTTCGGCGACGTGACGTATGCTAACCCCAATCAGCGCATCTTCCCGCCCGCGCAACAGTGGGACGCCACCTGGTCGGTGGGTGCGGCGGCTTCCTGGACGTTTGGCGATATTCTTCTGGGGGCCGCTCAGGGCCGGGAGATGTTCGCTACGGCCCGGTCGCTCGACGCCCAGCGGGCGGCTTTGGTCGACGGCGTCCGGCAAGACGTTGCGGCGCAGTTCCTGGCGCGCGAGCGAGCGCTTGGCGCAATACGCACGGCAGCGCGGGGCCTCGCCGCGGCCCAGGAAGGCTATCGCGTCGCGACGGACCTGTACCGTGTGGGCCGCGCCACCACCACCGAGGTCATCGCGGCAGAGACGGACCTGCTCACGGCGCGCCTCAACGAGCTGAACGCGCGCATCGAAGCGAGGATCGCCGACGTGCGCTTGAAGCACGCGGTCGGTCGCGACATCGGCCCTCACGCAAAGCGCTGAGCAGCTCAGACTGGGTGGTGGCTCCTGGCGCCGCCTACCAAAGCGATCAGCTGGCTGGTGACGATGACGGTCGGTGACGGGGCAGCGGAGGACCTCATCGTGGCGGAGTAACGGGAAACGCCTTGACGCCTGCGGCTGTTCTGTGACGGACTGTCACAGGGTTCGTCAATCATGCGCTTTCGGGAAAATCTCCTACTGGGGCTAGGGATGGCGGTGGCGGGCTGCGGGAGCAGCGGCGAAACCAGCTGCACGACCTGCGCTGGCTCTGGAGGTAGGGGTGGGATCCTCATCGGCGCAGGGGGTGGAGTAGGAGGCGCGCCGACAGCGGGCGGCCCTGCTACCGCCGGAGGGCCCAACGCGGGAAGAGCGGGTGCAAGCGGGGGAGCCGAATCCGCTACCCTGGTGCGCCTCGCTGCTCCGAAGCTCGTAACCGACATCGCCGTGAAGGATGGCTTCGTCTACTACGGCGACTTCGACGACGATGCGGGGGAGGACACCACGGGGCGCCTCGCCAAGGTTTCGACTGCTGGGGGCACCCCAACCATCTTGGCCCGTGCCCAGCCAGCCGCGACAGCCAGCGAGCTCGCCATGTTGTACCCGAAGGCCATCGTCGTCCACGGCTCGAGTGTTTACTGGATCGAATCGAGGCTCCGCCTGCCGCCACGCCTCGCCAAAGTCTCCGTTGATGGGGGCGACATCGTCGAGGTGTGGAGCGACTCGACGTGCTCCGACGTGCTGCCGCCGTTGGCGATCGATGGGGACAACCTGTATTGGATGGCGGGTTGCGCGGGCACGGCACTGCTCACCGTGTCAGCGACTGGAGGCGCGCCGCGGGTCGTCGCATCGGGCAGTGGCAACCTATGGCTTCAACCAGGTTCCGCCTGGACCCCTGACAGCAACAATCGCGCGCTCACGGTCGGCAACGGCTTCGCGTTCTGGGCGCGCGTCACCGGCCCAGTCGTGTCGTTGCCGCTCGCCGGAGGTGTGATGCCAACGCAAATCGCCCACTTTTTCGGCGTGTCTGGGCCGAGTGCGATCATTTTCTCCCGCGATCGGCTGTTTGTTGCGCGCAACGATTACAAGCTGCAGAGCAGAGGCGCGGTCCTTTCGCTCGTGCCGGGTGAGACGATGACGACCATCGCGGAAAATCAGAACATCGAAACGGACAGCGCGCTCGCCGTCGACGCTACTACGGTCTACTGGGGCGTGAACGACTCGATCAGGAGCGCGCCCCGCGGGGGCGGCGCTGCAGCCACGGTGGTGTCGTCAGTGGCGAACCCGCGCTCGTTCGCGCTCGACGCGACTCACCTCTACTTCACCGACGACAACGGCGGCGTCTTTCGCGCACCGAAACATCTCAAGTGACACAGCGCCAACCGTCGTGACGACGGTGCTTCGGCGGTTGCCGCACGTTCCCGATCTCGTCACCTCGCGGCCATTCAAGGTCGTGACTATCGGGAACGGTGTGCGCGCGACGGTGCTCGGTAGCGTGAGTTGGGGGCGTGCAACTTGTAATACGAACCAGGTATACGCTCGCTTACGACATTTCGCGTTCTGGATCCGCAGCACCATCGGACAGCCTCTGACCCGAAATATTCGTATGCGCACAGGCTCCACCACCGCTACCGGCAGCATCAAGCTCCGATGCGTGTCCACCTGGTTAGGAGAGACCCAGAGCGGATCGACGAGCGTCCCCGGCCTGGAGCTGTCCTTGAATTCCCCGAAGGGCTCGACGAACGGTCGCTTCAAGTCTCCACACCCTCGGCAATCACTTCCAGCTTCAGTGCGTGCCGAGCTCGCCACGAGGCGGAGCTCGCACACCTTTCCGACCGAAACGTAGTGGGCCGCGCCGTCGGCGCTCACGCCACGGCTGAGCCGCTCAGAGCGGGCGGCGGAGCACTTGAATCTCCGCCTCGAAGCCGCCCATGTCGAGCCGGGGTCCGCGCTGCAGGATGAGCCCCGAGCGCGCCGCGAGCCGCGCGCTGCGTTCCGCAAGCGGAGACACCCACACCAGCCGGCCCCCCGCGCCGAGCACGGTCGCTACGTGCCGGACGAAGGCGTCCAGCAGCGGGCCAAGCGACCCGTCGCGCGCCACCCGACGACCCATGGGCGGATTACAAATTACCAGGCTCACGCCGGCGGGTGCCATTTGTCGCGCGTCACCTTGCAGTAACTCGAAGCGCTCGACGCCGGCCGACAGCAGGTTGGCGCGGGCGGCCTCGAGTGCGCGCGCGTCGAGATCGCTGCCCACGAGTCGCGCATAGCTGCCCAGCCGCGCGCGTTCGATGAGCTCGAGCGCGCTCCCCACGAAGGGGTCCCACACCACGTCATCTGCACGCACCCCCGCCACGCGCGCCAGCGCGGCGGCGATGGTCGGGTGCGATGCCGCAGGGACGTCGCGGACCCGGTAAGCGAAACGGGGGTCCGGGTCCAGGCGCGGAATGAGCTCCAGGGCACGGGGGTCATTGCTGGCGGCCCGAGCGGTCCAGCTCGCTGCACGAGGATCGTTCACGAGACGCTGCGTCTGCCGGCTCAAGGCCTCGGCGACAGCCCACGAGAGACTGCGTCGATGTCCTGCGTCAGACCACGCCAAGCGAAGACGGGGCAGTCCCTCCGTCCAGGCTTGCAACCGATTGACGACCGCCGCCGATGACAGCGCCTGCGCGATTCTTTCTTCGAGCGGATTGAGCCTCGGATCTAGCTCTACGAGCAGCGCGAGCTCGAGGGCGGTGCGCGCCTCGAGCAGGTCCGCTAGCGAGCCCGAGTGCGCGAGCTCCACGCGGGTGGGATCCACGACGACGGCATTGAAGCGCGCAAGCTCGTCAGCGAGCAGCGAGGAAAGGCCCGCCCGACAGAACGCCACCACGCGGACGACCTCCGGTAATGCACGATCGATAAGGATGCGGCTCGGTAGGTCGCGCCGCGTCCGCCGCTCGAGCAAGAGCCGCGCGGCGTTGACGCGGCGCGCGAGGTCCGCATCGGTCGCGGGCAAACGCTCGAGCGCGCGCCGCGAGCTTTCGCCTCCGACCTTGCCGAGCGCCTCGGCGATCACGCGTTGGAGCTCGATCGGGGCGCCCTCGAGCGCCGCGAGCAAAGCGGGCTCGGCCTGGGAGTGGCCGAGCTTGCCCAGGGCGGAGGCGGCGAGCTTGCGGCAGCGCGGCGAAGGATCTGCCAATGCCTCCACGAGCGGGCGCATCAACGTCGCGTCGCGCGTTTCGCTGCCAACCCGGCGGGCCACCTCCAGCAAGCGCAGCCGATGTTTTTCGGGCGCGCCCGCGAGCGCTCGCAACGCCGCCTCTGCGGCAGGTTTTCCAGCGCGAGCCACCGAGCGGCTCACTTTGTGCGCCGCCTCGTCGTCCAGCTGCGCCAGCCCCTGGAGCAAGCACGGCAGCTGGCTAACGCCGGGTGTGTAGCCGGGGTCATTGACGCAGCGCTCGAGCTCCACCGCTGTCGAACCGGGATCGGAAGCAGACTCCTTGCGCATCGCTCAGCGGCCCTGCGCTATAGGTGCGTGATGGTCGAAGACCGAGCCTGGAAAATCTTGTCTCAAGCCACGCTGGTGGAGAAGCGCTGGCTGACCTTGCGTCAGCAGCACGTGCGTCTGCCGAATGGCCACGAGATGGAGGAGTTCTTTCACATCGAAGGGCCGGACTGGGCGGCTGCTTTGGCCGTGACAGAAGAGTCGCAGCTGGTGCTCGTCCGGCAATATCGGCATGGCATCGGCCAAATGAGCCTGGAGCTGCCAGCAGGTGTCATCGACGAAGGGGAGAGCGGCTTGCAAGCTGCTCAGCGCGAGCTGCTGGAAGAGACGGGGTACGCCGCCGAGAGCTGGCATACGCTGCGCGTTGTCGCCACGGAGCCCGCACGGCACACCGCGCGGGCGCACCTGTTCGTTGCGGTCGGCGCACGCTGCGTTGCCCCTGCGCGGCCGGAGAGCAGTGAGCTGATCGAGCTCGAGCTCATGGATCTCACCGCGGTCGCGGGGGCCATCGACAGCGGCGCTATCGTGCACGGGATTCATGTGGCTGCGATACTTCTGGCAGCGCAGCGCGGCTTCCTTGCATTGAGCTGAGAGGAAATCGCGTCGACGCGGTGCTCTGCAGACTCGCTAGAACGTGTCGTAGCTCCGGCGCGAGCTCCGCAGCCAACCCGCTGCCCAGGTCTGGCAGCTCGATGCGCTCGCAGTGCAAGAACGCCCGGTCCAATCCGTGCCTTTCTGCAAAGAAACGGTTCGACGGCGAGTCGCCGCTTGCGGCGTCTCCGAGAACGGGATGGGAAAGCTTTGCCAGCGCCCGCCCCAGCTGCCGGTCCTCGCCCGGCTCGAGCTCGACCCGCAGCAGCGAATGCGTCCCTACCACCCGTAGCCGGCGATAACGCACGACGCTGGCGGGGGGCTGCTTGCGCGCAGGCGGACGGGATCGCAGGGTGCCCCCATTGCGCGTGACGCCGCGCGCGAGCACCTGAAAGTGCGCGCGCGCCTTGGCCACCCTGGTCGCCAACGCGGCGGCGCTGGCGGCACCTCGCGCTACGAGACAGACGCCGCTCGCTTCGGGGTGCATGGGGTGCAGCGGTAACACGTTTTCACAGCCGGGCCGCTGCCGCAGCAAGCCGAGCAGCGACCGCTCGGTTTGCGAGATCAGCGGCAGGAAAGCGGGCTTGTCTAGCGCCAGAAGCTGCGCATCTTCGTAGACGACACGGAACGGAGGCGCCGCTGCCGTGGGCTCGAGCACCGCGAGCACCTCCACAGCCGTGGACTGCGGGATCATATCGAAGGGTTGAATTCGGCGGGCTACCATCCCCAACCAACGCAAGTGGGCCAAGTCACGCGCCAGCGTTGCAGGCTCGCACGACACGAGGACCAGCAACCGTGGACGGAGCGCGGCCAACCTACGGCGCACCTCCGGCGTCAAACCTCGACGGGGGGGAGCGACAATGGCGACATCCACGGGTCCCGCGCGCTCGAGCGCCGCTTCGGCCGATTGCGCCCGCGACGCCAGCCGGATCCCCTGCTCGCGAGCGGCAGCTTGGAGCTGCTCGAGCGCGGGTGCGAAGCTGTCGACGGCGGTAACCGTGGCGCCGCGCGCCGCCAACTGCAGCGCGAGCCCGCCTGCCCCTGCGTAGAGCTCCAGCACGTGCAGGCCGGAGACCGCGCCGAACGTTCGTACCAGCTCGGCTTCGATGCCGTCGTAAAGAGCGGTCGCTTGCCCGGCGTGTGCTTGCACGAAAGCACCGGCAACGGCGGGGTGGAAGGGGGAGCCCGACGCGAGCCGATGAGGTACCCAAGCGGGACCGAGGAGGGTGCGCGGCGAGTCGCCGAGCACACGGGCGGAGCCGAGCTCGCGCTGGCTCCAGGAAACCGCCACCACCTCGGCGCAAGCGGCCTGCAGTCGCTTGCTCGCCTCGAGCACCAACGCCTTGCTGGTGCCGCTCGCGACGATCCACGTCAGCAGCGCGCCGCCGTTGACCTCGCGGACGTCCACCGCGAGCAGCTCGAACGGGAGCGGCAACAGGGCTCGGACCGCAGCCGCGACGCCGGCGATCACCGGGCGTACGACGCGGCACTCCGGAATGTCCACCACCTCGTGACTGCCAGCTGCGTAAAGACCCACCGAGCCGCCGTCGACCACCAGCTTGGCACGCAGGCGATAACCGCTGCTCGGTTGCGCCGGCGTAGTAGGCAAGATCTCGAGCTCGCGCAGCTCGGGGAAGGCGGAAAGCAGCGCGCTGACCTGTTGCTGCTTTTGTCCCAGCTGCTCCGCGTAGGGCAGGGCGATCAGGGGGCAGCCGCCGCAGAGGTTGGCGTGAGGACAGTCGAGGGTGGACATCCGGTGCACGGGCTCGCTGGAAGCCTACCCACATCGCTCCTCCGTGCCATAGAGTGGAGGCAGAGAACATGACCTGGGAAGAGCGCTGGCATCCGCTGCGAGAGGAATGGGTCATCATCGCCGCGCATCGACAGGACCGGCCCTGGTCCGGGGGTACGGTCCAGGACCCCAATCCGGATCTGCCCGCGTACCTGCCTGATTGCTATCTCTGCCCCTCCAACCTGCGCGTCAGTGGCCAACGCAACGCTGACTATTCTGGCGTGTTCGTGTTCGACAACGATCACCCGAGCGTGGGCGCGCTCGCGCCTCTGGCCCCCCCGAGGCCGCCCGGTATCTACCGCGTGCGACCGGCCGTCGGCGTCTCACGCGTCGTCTGTTACTCGCCGCGCCACGATCTGACGCTGGCTGAGCTTTCCAACGCCGAGGTCCAGCTCCTGCTGGGGGAGTGGCAGCGCCAGTATGTCGAGCTGGCAAGTCGGCCCGAGATTAGCAGCGTGCTGGTGTTCGAGAACAAAGGCGAGGTCGTCGGTGTTTCCAACCCCCACCCGCACTGCCAGATCTACGCAACGAACTTCGTGTTCCGCACCATCGAGGTGGAAGTCGAAGCCAGTCGACGCCACTACGCCGAGACTGGCCGTCAGCTCTTTCAGGACGTTCTGCTGGCCGAGCGCAGCGACGCCCGGCGCATCATCAGCGAACGCGAGCATGCCATTGCCTTCGTCCCCTACTTCGCTCGCCATGCGTACGAGACCTTCGTGGCACCCAAACGCAGCGTGCCGAGCCTCGCTGCGCTCGAGCACGAGGAGCTCGCTGATTTCGCTCAGGTGCTCAAGGACGTGCTCGTGAGCTACGACAACCTGTGGCAAATGCCGTTCCCGTACGTGATGGTCTTGCACCAGGCGCCCACCGATGGCGGCGACTACGGCTTCTTTCATTTCCACGTGGAGTTCCATCCACCCTTGCGCAAGCCGAATCTGCTGAAATACCTGGCGGGGCCCGAGCTCGGGGGAGGCTGCTTTTTGAGTGACACCTCGCCGGAGGCGAAGGCTGCCGAGCTACGCGGCGCGCTGGGGCCGCACTACAAGGCCTTTCAATGAGGATGACGCATCCGCTGCTGCAACCGCTTCGCGAGCTGCACCGCTCGATCCGCGACGCGGTGCTTCGCTCGACGCGCGAGCAGTCCCTCGAAGCGCTGTCGAGCGTGGCCGAGGACGGCGAGGGGGACACGATCTACGCGGTCGACAAGGTAAGTGAAGAGCTGCTGGTGCATGCGCTGGGCAAGCGCGCGGCCGATCTCGGCGGCATCGTTCTGATCGCCGAGGGTCTTCCCGGCGGGCAGCTCGATCTGCCCGAGGGTCGCGCCAGTAACGCGTGCCGCTACCGTGTGCTGGTCGACCCCATCGATGGCACGCGCGGCTTGATGTATCAGAAGCGCGCCGCCTGGGTGCTGACGGGTGTGGCGGAGAATCGAGGCGACGACACGCGCTTGTCCCACATCGATCTCGCGTTGCAGACCGAGATCCCGCTCGTCAAGCAATACCTGGCAGACGAGCTGTACGCGGTCCGCGGCGTCGGTGCGCGCGCGGCGCGAGTCAATCTGCTGACGGGCGCTTCCTCGGTGCTCTCGCTGAGGCCCTCTGCTGCGACTACCATCGAGCATGGCTTTGCGACCGTGTGTCGCTTGTTCCCCGGCGCTCGGGATGAGCTTGCCGCCATCGACGACGAGATCGTGGAAGGTCTGCTGGGTCCTCCAGTTGCAGGAAAAGCGAGCTGCTTCGAAGACCAATATGCGAGCACCGGGGGCCAGCTTTACGAGCTGGCGTCCGGTCACGATCGGTTCCTTGCCGACCTGCGACCGCTGCTGGCACCGATCCTGGCTCGGCGTGGCTTGCCCCCATCGCTGTGTTGCCACCCCTATGATCTGAGCAGCGTCCTGATCGCTGAAGAGCTGGGTGTCGTGGTGCGGTCGCCTGAAGGCGGAGCACTCGATTGCCGCGTGGATGTCGTCGAAGACGTGGCCTGGGTGGGCTACGCCAATCAGCGGCTTGCCGAGCGCATCGAGCCGCTCTTGAAGGCGGCCCTGGGCCGGCGTGGCCTCCTGCGGGGCTCTGCGTGAGCGGAGTGCCGGAGCAGGCACAAGCCCTGGATCTGTGGCGCCGGCTCCAACCGCTGCGCGCCAAGGGCGGAAGACTGCACGAGCTCTTTTCGCCGGAGCGCGTGGTGGGTTTGGGGCGGGCTCCGGGCCGCCTGGACGTGATGGGCGGCATCGCCGATTACTCGGGCTCACTGGTGCTGGAGCTGCCGATCGCCGAGGCCGCCTACGTCGCAGCGCAGCCCTGCGCGGAGCCCACGCTGCACGTCATCAGCCTCGACCCCACGCAGCCGCAGCACGCGCGCGAGGTGCGGGTGCCTGCCGCTCCTTTCCTGCTCGGCAACGACGCCGCCGCGCGCGAGGCGTTGCCGCGGGGAGCCGGGGACGCTTGGGCAGCCTATCTGCTGGGTACGGTGAGCGCGTGGGCCCGGGAGCACGGCTTGCAGCCGCGCGGGGTGCGGTTGCTGGTGGCCTCCGAAGTGCCGGAGGGAAAGGGCGTCAGCTCGTCGGCGGCCATCGAGGTGGCGGCCTTGTTTGCTCTGGCGGCAGCAGCGGGCGTGACGCTTGACCCGGAGCACGCGGCGCGTGTGTGTCAGCGGGTCGAGAACGCCGTGGTCGGCGCTCCCTGTGGGATCATGGACCAGATGACGGCCGCCTGTGGTCGGCGAGGGCGCTTGCTGGAGCTCCTCTGCCAGCCAGCGACAATCCTGGCGCACTGTGAGCTGCCCGAGGACCTGGCGCTGTTTGGAATCGATTCCGGGCTGCGTCACGCTGTGAGTGGCCCCGCGTACGGGCTGGTTCGCACTGCCGCATTCATGGGCTACCGACTGCTCGCAGCGGCGCGTTGTCTGCCGCTCGAGCGCGACCCCGGCGCGGGGCTCGTCTTCCGCGATGCTCGTTGGCATGGCTACTTGGCAAACGTTAGCCCTTCCGAGCTGGATGCCGGTCTGCTCTCGGTGCTGCCGGAGAGCATGCAAGGGGCAGCGTTCCTGGCCGCGCATCCCGGCGTCACGGATTGCCTCACACGCGTCGATCCCGATGCGGTTTACCCGGTGCGAGCCGCCACGGCTCACCCGATTCGCGAGCATCATCGGGTCGGCCTTTTCGCTGAGCTCCTGCGCGGGCCTTGCAGTGAGCGCCGACGCCGGCTGCTCGGCGAGCTGATGTACGCTTCGCACGAAAGCTACTCACAATGCGGGCTCGGCTCACCAGGGACGGACGCGCTGGTGGCTCTGGTGCGCAAGCTTGGCCCGGCGAGCGGCTTGTACGGCGCGAAGATCACCGGAGGCGGCAGCGGGGGCACGGTCGCCGTGCTCGCCGCCGTCGGCGCTGAGGCGGCCGTACGCGAGGTGGCCTCCCGCTACGCCCAGAGCTCGGGCCAGAGCGCGCAGGTTTTCTGCGGCTCGTCGTCGGGAGCCGCCAGCGTGGCCGGCCTCACCGCGTGGGTTTGAGCGCTCACCGCAGCCACCCCGCCCCTCAGAGACTCAGAACGCCCCGACGAGCCGCACGGACGACCGCGTCCGTCCGCGTATCGGCCTCGAGCTTCTCGAGAATGGAGTTCACGTGGAACTTGGCCGTGTGCTCGCTGATATCCAGGCGCACACCGATGAGCTTGTTCGAAAGGCCTTCAGCGATGAGCTCGAGAACCTCGCGTTCGCGCGGGGTGAGGGGAGCGATGTCCGCGCCATTGGGCGCCGGTGAGACCAGCTGACTCAAGGCAGACTCGTCGAGTGTGCACAAGCCCGAGGCAACGGCGATGGAGGCGGCTGACAGCGTCTCGGCGGAGGCGTCTCGGGCGATAACGCCCCGTGCTCCGGCGCGAACCAGCTCGCGGGTACGCTCGGTGGTTCCAACGAGAGCCAACACCGGGACACCGGGTGGCGCCCCCTCCAGCGCAGCTAGCGCGGTTGCGTTGTCTGCAACGTCGCAGACGACGACGTCGACGCCCTCGCTGGTCAGCTGCGCCGCTTCGCGCGGCGTCGCCTCAGCGACGACGCGAATGGCCGGAGACGACTCCAGGATGGCCGCAATCCCACTGCGGACGAGGGCCGACTCGGCAACGATTGCGGCGGCAAATGTCAAAGCCAGCATAGTCTGAGCAACGTAACTCCTGTTTCGAACCTGTAAAGGTGGCGAGGGTACTTCCTGCCAGCCTGCCTGCCCGAACGGGCAGGCGGAACTGACCGATCCTACGATTCTGGTCGCTGCGCCAAGCGCGTAGCTTCGGCAGTGCGTCGCGTCGACGCCAGCGAGGAGGTACCGATGACAGCCCTTTCAGAGCTCTCTGAAGCTCTTGGTCAGACCATTGCCAAAGCCGAACGCAGCGTCGTGACACTGCACCCCGACCGCTGCAGCCTGACGAGCGGCATCGCCTGGAGCAACGACGTGGTCATCGCTGCCGCGCACGCTTTTCGTCGCGAGGAGGGGTTGCAGGCGACCATATCGGGAAAGCGCGTGACGGCAACGTTGATTGGTCTCGATATGTCGTCCGACCTCGCGGCAGTGAGGGTGGAAGCGCAGCTGGAGCCGCTCACGGCGCCGGAGGCACACGAGGTGCGCACGGGTGAGCTGGTGGTCGGACTCTCCGCTAGCCCGCACGGCGTCCGCGCCCGCCTCGGTATGCTGAGCTGCGCTGGCGGCGAGTGGCGCCTGCCAGGTGGCGCCCGCCTCGAGCGCTATCTCGAGAGTGACCTAGCACCGGCTCCCGGGGTCTCCGGTGGACCGCTCCTGCGAGCGTCCGGCGAGTGGATTGGTGTGAACACGGCCGGGCTGCTCCGCGGTCAGCTGCTCGCGCTACCCGTTGCTAGCGTGCGTGGCATCATGGCGTGCCTGCTCGCTCATGGTAGGGTGCGCCGAGCTCAGCTGGGGGTCGGGGTGCAACCGGTGGAGCTGCAACCGGCAGGAGCGCGCGTGCCCCGCCCAGCTCTGATGGTGCTCTCGCTCAAGCAAGGCAGCGCGGCCGCGGAAGCGGGCGTGCTGCAGGGGGACGTCCTGCTTGCGCTCGGCGGCACGCGCCTCGAGCGGGTGGAGGATCTTCAGGGCGTTCTCGCAGACGACCAGGCGGCACGGCGCGTGTCGCTCGAGCTCGTGCGTGCTGGTGCGCCGCTAACGCTCCCGGTGCTGCTCCCGGCCCGGCCGG
>DASQDA010000910.1:0-2105 GCA_035634435.1 Polyangiaceae bacterium | reverse complement strand
CCGGAAGACAACTTCGTGCTGAAGCTCGCGCGTAAGCATCTGCGAACGACGGACGAGTACGACGGCGATCGCTTCTTCACCGTCAAGGACGGCGTTCGCTACGCAACCCCGCTCTTCCTGGTGCTGGTCGTCGTCGAGTTCACCGATCTGCTGTTTGCGGTGGACTCCGTGCCGGCCGTTCTCGCCATCTCGAGCGACGTTTTCGTCGTCTACACCTCCAACGTGATGGCCATCCTCGGGCTGCGCGCCCTCTACTTCGTGCTGGCCGGCATGATGGGTCGTTTTCACCACCTTGGAACCGGCCTTGCGCTCATCCTGCTGTTTATCGGCGCGAAGATGACCGCCAGCTCGTTCATCCGTGTGCCGGAGCTGGTGTCGCTGGGCGTCATTGCCACGGTGTTGACGCTGGCCGTTGTCGCTTCCCTCTTGCGTCCTGCCCGCCACCCGAGCACGCCTGAGAGCTGACTCAAGGCGCCATGCACCCATCTCCTTTCGAAGAGCGTTCGAGTGGAATCCTGCTGCATCCGAGCAGCTTACCGGGGCCGCATGGCTCGGGTGATCTAGGGCCCTCGGCCCATCGCTTCGCCGAGTACCTGGCGCGGGGCGGCCAACGCTGGTGGCAGATGCTGCCCGTTGGTCCGCTCGGCGGCGGCAACTCACCCTATGACAGCCCGTCGTCCCTGGCCGGCAATCCCCTGCTCATCAACCTCGAGCTGCTGGTGAGCGATGGCTTGCTTGAGCCGCGGGAGCTCGTCGCGCCACGCCGCCTTCAAGAGGCCAAGCGTTGCCTGTTCCCGAGCACACGTCGGTTCCGCATGCAGCGCCTGCGCGTCGCCTTCGGTCGCTTCAAGCAAGGCGCTGCCAGCGAGCTCGTTGGCGAGCTTTGCGCGTTCCGCGAGCGCGAGCAGGCCTGGTTGCCGGGGTTCGCCTTGTTCAGCGCTCTCAAGCGCGCCAACGGTGGCCGTTCGTGGACCGAGTGGGAGCCGGACCTCGCGCTGCGTCGCCCAGCAGCCTTGCAGCAAGCTGCCAAGACCTTGGCCGACGAGGTGGCGTTCGAGGAGTTCACGCAATGGCTGTTCGATCGACAGTGGAGCGCGCTCCGGCGGCATTGCGACAAGCTCGGCGTTCGCCTGCTGGGCGACGTACCCATGTTCGTGGCGCACGACGGTGCCGACGTCTGGGAGCACCGCGACATCTTCCAGCTCGACGAGCAGGGTCATCGTCGGGTGGTGGCAGGCGTGCCGCCCGACTACTTCAGCGCCGAGGGTCAGCGTTGGGGCAACCCGCTGTACGATTGGGCCGCTCTGCAGCGCAGAGGCTACGACTGGTGGATCGCACGCATGAAGGGCACGCTGAGCCGTTTCGACGCCGTGCGCCTGGATCACTTCATTGCCTTTCACCGCTACTGGGAGATCCCGGCCTCAGCCGCCAGCGCTCGCGAGGGGCGGTTCGTGCTGGCGCCCGGAGCCGATTTTTTCGAAAAGCTGCGGTCCGCTCTGGGGGGCCTGCCCTTCGTTGCGGAAGATCTGGGGCTCGTCACACCCGAGGTGCAAGAGCTGCGCGACGACTTCGAGCTGCCCGGCATGCGTGTGTTGCAGTTTGCATTCGGCGGCGACTCGCGAGAGTACCAGCCGCACCGGTATCCGCGGCGCATGGTCGTCTACACGGGCACCCACGACAACGATACGACGGTCGGCTGGTTGCACGGCGCGGAGCGTTGCCGCGATCCCGAAGAGCGCGAGCGCCTCGAGCTCGAGCGGCAGCGCGCGCTCAGCTATGCCGGTAGCGACGGGAGAGAGCCCCACTGGGACTTCATCCGGCTCGCGCTCGCCTCGACCGCCAACACGGCTCTCTTCCCCCTGCAGGACCTGCTCGGACAGGGCACGGAGGCTCGCATCAACGTACCCGGCAGCGGCAGCGGCAACTGGGACTATCGTTGTAGCGCCGAAGAGCTTTCGTTCGACGTCTGTGACCGACTGCGCGCGCTTGCCGAAACTTACGAGCGCATACCGAATGGGCTCGGGAGCGTGTGAAAGCTGCGGCGGAAGACAATAGCCCGGCTGTCGAGGGAGCCAAGTCGAGGCGCCTCGGCATGCACTGCCGGA
>DASQDA010000909.1:0-3747 GCA_035634435.1 Polyangiaceae bacterium | reverse complement strand
AACCGCCACTCGTCCCGCCGCTCCCGCTGCCGCTCGTTCCGCCGCTTTGGGTGCCGCCTGCCATTCCGGCGCCGCCGCGCCCGGAGCCGCCTCCGACGGCCTCCCCCTTTGGCAAGTCGCCCTTGTCGTACACCAGGCACGAACCTGCGCTCAAGCCGCCGAGCAGCAAAGCCGCGGTCAACGTGCGACGCTTCACCACCGGAGCATTACCCACCGCCCGTGGGTGTTCAAGCCGGCTTTTGTAATACTTCCTGCGCGGATTAGGAACGATTGCTGCCCAGTGGCTCTCCTCAAATAATTTGAGTAGCTACGGAAAGGAGTGCAGGTAGGCAAGGCTCACGGCTCTTCGCGCACGCCTTCACAAGCGCGGCTTGCAAACAGCTCGGGGTTAGTACCGAACGCATCCCGAAAGGCGCTGCTCACGGCCGTGGTCAGGCTGTCGATCGCGCTCTTTTCCACCAACGTGACGGTGCATCCGCCGAAGCCGCCGCCGGTCATGCGCGAACCGTAGACGCCCGGCACACCGAGCGCGACGTCCACCGCAAGATCCAACTCCTGACAGCTGACTTCGTAGTCGTCGCGCAGTGAGCGGTGCGACTCGACCATCAGCTTGCCCATCGTAACCAGGTCGGCGCGACCGAGCGCCTGGGCAGCTTCGAGCGTTCGGGCGTTCTCCGTCACCACGTGGCGGCAACGCCGCAGCACGACCTCGCTGAGCAGGGAGGCGTGCTCCTCCAGTTGCTGCAAGCTGACATCGCGCAGCGCGCGGATCAGCGGCAGTCGCGCCGAGAGCGCCGCAACACCGGTCTGGCACTCCACGCGGCGCTTGTTGTACTCCGAAGATGCCAGTTGATGCTTCACCCGTGTATCGCAGATCACCACGCGTGTATCCCCGAGCGACACCGGCACGGGGGTGGGCTCGAGCGTGCGACAGTCGATGAGCAGCGCATGTCCTGCCTGACCGAGCGACGAGATATACTGATCCATGATGCCGCACAACGTGCCGACGTACTCGTGCTCGGCCGCCTGCCCTCCCAGGGCGAGCTGCACGCGATCGGGCCGCGAGCTTCCCCCGAGTGACGCCAGGGCGAACCCTACCGAGAGCTCGAGCGCGGCTGACGCCGATAACCCGGCGCCACTTGGAACATCGCTGTCGATGAGGATGTCTGCGCCGGGTATGGCAAACCCGCGGGCAGCAAGAGCACGCGCTGTGCCTTCGATGTAGTCGGCCCAGCTACCGCGCTGGTGGACGGGCGCTTGGCCTAGCTCGAAGGTGAAGTGAGCATTGAGGCCACTCGACTGCGCAACGATGCGGTCGTCGTCACGCAGGGCGGCCGCCACGTAGGTTCGCCGCTCGATCGCCATCGGCAGCACGAACCCGTCGTTATAATCCGTGTGCTCACCGATGAGATTGACACGGCCCGGAGCGGAGAAGAGGCGGGGAGTACGTCCGTAGCGCGACTTGAATGCGGCGCTGAGCTGTTCGAGGTTGACCATCACTGACGCTTTCGGTCTCAGGCCCTGGCCGCGCCGCGGGACGGCTCAATTTCGTTGAGGAGCGCTAGGTCGTGCGCTGCAGAGGCGCTCGAGCGCCGCCTCGAGGGCGAGAAAGCGTGGCGAACGTTCGAATGTCCCATGTCTCTGTTCAGGATGACCTTACGGCCGAAGCTTCCGGGGGCGGGGACCCTACCACGCCCCGACGTCACGCCCCAAGGGTTGCACCTGCGGCAGCTCGCCGCGTGACGCGTGGCGCGTGAAAGCGGGCCAGGCTGCGCTTCTCTGTGGCCGAACTGCCGAAGCTGAATATGATACCGGCGATTCGAAACGACCACGGGGCCGATTGGTTCCGGGCGTGAAGGAAGAGTTGAACCAATGGCAGGTGTCACCCTCAAGGACGTCGTCAAGATCTATGATGGCGGCCTCAAGGTCGTTGATCGCTTCAACCTGGAGATCAAGGATCGCGAGTTCGTCGTGCTGGTGGGTCCCTCCGGCTGCGGCAAGTCGACCACGCTGCGGATGATCGCCGGCCTCGAAGAGATCACCAGCGGAACCATCCGCATCGGTGAGCGTGTGGTCAATGACGTTCCACCGAAGGACCGCGACATCGCGATGGTGTTTCAGAGCTACGCGCTCTACCCGCACATGTCCGTCTACGAGAACATGGCGTTCGCTCTCAAGCTGCGCAAAACGGACAAGAGCGTCATCGATGAGAAAGTGCGCCGGGCCGCCAAGATCTTGGTGATCGAGCACCTGCTGGACCGCAAGCCCAAGGCGCTGTCCGGCGGGCAGCGGCAGCGGGTTGCGCTGGGCCGCGCCATCGTGCGGGACCCCAAGTGCTTCCTGTTCGACGAGCCCTTGTCCAACTTGGACGCCAAGCTCCGCGTCGAGATGCGGGCCGAGATCAAGCAGCTGCATATGGGCCTTAACGCGACCACCGTCTACGTGACGCACGATCAGGAGGAGGCCATGACGCTCGGCGATCGAGTGGTGGTGATGAAAGACGGGATCATGCAGCAGTGCGGCGGGGCCCTTGAAATTTACCATCGACCGGTGAACCGTTTCGTCGCTGGGTTCCTGGGCAGCCCGCCCATGAACTTCCTGGAAGGTAAGTTAATCAACGACGCCGGACGTTTGTGGTTCGACGAGGGCTTCGGCAGGCTACCGGTGCCCGATTGGGCCAAGGACCAGCTGGCCAGCCGCGTGGGAGAGACCGTGGTGATCGGTGTCCGCCCCGAGGCCATCTCGGACCGAGCGCACGCGCGCTTCGCCTGTGACGACAACGCCCTGAGCCTCAAGGTGACGCTGGTTCAGCCGCTCGGCGACAAGATGGACGTGTACCTGGCGACCGACAACCACCCGCACCTGGTAGCGCACGTGGATGCGTTCGCCGGCATCGCGACCGGACAGACGGTGCCCATGTTCGTCGATATGAACCGCGTGCACTTCTTCGAGGCGAATGCCGAGGGCAAGCGCATCGCCGACAACAGCACCCGCGGCAGCGACGGTTTGCCAAGCGCCGCCGCCCGCGCTTCTTAGCTGCGAGACCTGGAGTTCGTCGCACAATCCTTACGTGCGACGCGGATAAACTCTGGTATAGGCGTCACCGCCCATGACCCAGAAGAAGAAAGTTGCCATCCTCGTCGGCGGCGGCCCAGCGCCCGGTATCAACAGCGTAATTGGCGCTGCCACCATTCGCGCTTGCCTGTCCGGGTACGAAGTCCTGGGTATCCGCGACGGGTACCAGTGGATCATGAAGGGCGACCTCGGCAAGGTGAGGCCGCTCGACATCCAGGCGGTGTCGCGCATCCACTTTCGCGGAGGGTCTTGTCTCGGCACGTCGCGCGCCAATCCCACGCGTGACCCGAAGACGCTCAGCACCGCCGTCGAGTCGCTGGCGAAGCTCGATGTCGGCTACCTCATCAGCATCGGAGGGGACGACACGGCGTTCTCCGCGATGAACCTGGCTCGCGAGTCGAAAGGCGCTCTCAACGTCGTTCACGTCCCCAAGACGATCGACAATGATCTGGACTTGCCCGAGGTCATCCCAACGTTTGGCTATCAAACGGCTCGCCACGTGGGCGCCGGCTTGGTGCAGGACCTGCTGACGGACGCGCAGACAACCTCGCGTTGGTACTTCGTGATTGCCATGGGCCGCAAGGCCGGTCATCTGGCGCTCGGCATCGGCAAGGCCTCGGGCGCAACGCTGACGATCATTCCCGAGGAGTTTGCCCAGAAGCACATCTCGCT
>DASQDA010000908.1:0-2915 GCA_035634435.1 Polyangiaceae bacterium | reverse complement strand
CGACACCAGCGCTCCGCAGAGATTGCGCGCGCAGGTCGACGTCGGCATCGCAGGCTGCAGCGCTGCACACGAACAACACACGCTTTCCGCCGCCCTGCGCAAAGCGCGTCACGAGCGGGGGGCGGAACGTGCGCGTCGAGCCGTTGACCAGCACGAGCGTCGCAAAGAAGCTTGGCTCCTCGCGCGCCAGCTCGAGCGCGTGCTCCACCGCAGGCCCGAGCGCCGACAGCACCACGCTGCCCTTGGCCAGATGCGCCGTGAAGCGAGCCTTGACGCGCGGCAGCGCGGAGCGCAACGCACCGGCTGTGTCAGCCGCTGCGCCGAGCCCGAAGCGCTGCCGTTCGGCCAGAGGGATGCCTGCCGGACAAAGCACGAAGCCGCGAGCTCGACTCACGTGTCGATAGCTGCCGCACGCCCATTCCGGGCGGTCATCCGCGCCGTGCAGCGCGATCCATAGCGGCCGAGCAGAGGTTGCGCCGAGCGGGATAGCGAGGCGATGGTCAGCGAAACCTTTCACCGGCAGCGGGACGAGCCAGCTCTCGGCCGCCAGCGGAGCGAGCCGAGCCGCGCCCGCCCCGGCGTCAACCGCTGTGCTGGCGGGGTCGCGGCAGCCGCTCACTGCGGAGCTGAGCAGAAGCAGCGCTGCAATGCAGTGGCGGGGGGGGAAGCCGGAAGCCATCGGTCGCTCGCATTGTCGTGCCATTCAGGCTGCGCGCGCCAGCCAGCCCGGCGAAGGAAGGCGATTTGGCGGCGCCTGGTTTCCCACAGTGTAGGAGCGCTTCTGTTCACAGGCGGAGCTGGCCCTCGACGATGCGGGAGAACGCGAGCCGATCGAGCGCGGCGTAGCGCTGACCGTCCCAAAAATAGAGCGGCCCGCTCACCTGAGTTGGATCGACGCCCTGGGCAGCGAGCGTCCGCTTCTTCAGCTTCAGCGACGCGGTGAGCTCGATTGCCGGCACTACCCGCACGAAGCAAGGCCGCGCATAGTGGGGCAGTGTTCTGGAGCGCTCCGTCAGCTCGTCGAGGCTCGGCTCTGCGTCGCTACCAACCACCAGAAGCCCAGGACGCCCGTCGACGCCGGGTACGGCCACGCCCACGGAGGCTACGTGTGCCACACCGGGGGTGCCCGCGAACGCCGCCTCCACCTCACAGCTCGCTACGTTCTCGCCTTTGAAGCGGAAGCTATCGCCGAGACGGTCGACGAACCAATAGTGGCCCGCCTCGTCGCGCCGCAACAAGTCTCCCGAGCGACAGTAGAGGTCACCCGCGCGAAAGACGTCGCGCAGGAGCCGGCTAGCGGTGTGCTGCTGCTCCACGTAACCGCCGTACACCCCCGTAGCCCGGCCCGCGCTCGCACGCAGCCGCAGCACGAGCTCACCGGTCTCGCCCGCGGCGCATTCGAGGGCGCGACCCGAAGGGCTGCGCACGAGCGCCCCCGTGACCGTATCCACGCGCAGCAAGCGATAGCCTCGGACGCGTGCCAGCACGATGTGCCCGACGCTGCCGATCGTCCCCGTAATATTGACGATGGCACCCGGAAAGTCGGTCGCCGCATAAAACTCGCAGACCTGCGGAATACCAAAACGCTCCTGCAGCGCAGGCCACACCTCGGCAGACAACCCATTGCCCACGGCCAACCGCAATCGATGCTCACGGTCGCGACCGTCGGGAGCGGTCCTCAAGAGCGCGCGCCCGAGCTCACCGATGTAGAGCAACACCGTGGCTTCGAAGCGCCGGACATCATCGAGCAAGGCGCTGGCGCTGAAGCGCTCGCGCAGAGCCAACGTCGCACCCGCTTGCACGCAGGCGCCGAGCCCCAACAAGAGCGCGCTCGCGTGGTGCAAGGGCAAGGCGCAGTAGACGACGTCGTTCCGCTGCAACTGGTGGGCCATCTGCCCGAACGCCGTAGCAGCCAGCAGCGAACGGCGATGATTCAGCCGCGCTGGCTTCGAGGGACCGGTCGTTCCGGAGGTGTAGACGTAGACGAAGTCTTGGTCGCCAGTCGGCAGCACCGTCGCCTCCGGCGCGCTGCGCGCAAGCGCGAGGCTGGCGGCGAACGCCGGTGAATCGTAGATCCAGGTGGTAAGCGCGGTGGTGGCAGGCGCGAGCGCCGCGAGTCGAGCCTCGACGAGCACGGCGCGCACGCCGCCGGCCCGGAGCGCCTGGGTCAGTCCCTCGCTCGACAGCTCGGGGTTGAGCAGCGCCACGACCGCGCCGAGCCGTGCTGCGGCCAGGAGCTGCACCACGTAGGCGTCGGAGTTTCGGCCCAGCAAACCCACGACGTCCCCAGCGCGCACGCCCTCGGCTTGCAGCAAGGCCGCCGCGCGCTCGATCCGCGCCCAAAGCTCAGCGTAGCTCGTCCGCTGGTCCTGGAACAGCAGGGCGGGAGCGTGAGGGGTACGCTGGGCCCGCGTGGCGAGGACGTGCAGCAGCGACTCGCGCCGGCTCAGGCGCGCCCCGAGCAGCGCCGGGAGAACGGAGCCCACGAGGCGCGGAAGGCGCCTGAGCTCGGCCGACCGCTGGCGCAGCTTGGCAGAAAGCACCTGAAAGCGCGACAGCGTCGGCAAGCGGCCGAAGGTCTACCACGCGCGGGACACCCCGGCGTCAGCTCCTCATAGCTCCGGCGAAGCCAGGAGCCCTCGCAGCAGACGCAGGGCCATCAGCACCAACATCGGCGAAAAGTCGAAGCCGCCCAGATCGGGCAGCAGGCGGCGGACAGGGCCCAACACCGGCTCGGTCACCCGGGTGATGAACACCACGAACGGATTGTCGTCGGGCAATCGAATCCAGGAAAGCACCACTGCCGCGAAAACGAACAGCGAGTAGATATCGATGATCAGCGCTAGCAGAGCCACTGCCTGTCACCATGTGTCCGCGGACGCTGCCGTCAAGCGCGCTTTGCGCACCACCACTAC
>DASQDA010000907.1:0-12068 GCA_035634435.1 Polyangiaceae bacterium | reverse complement strand
TCTCAAGATCAACGGTGCCGGCAAGGTCGAGCATGCCCACCTCGAACGCTCTACGTTGGGCGACCGCGCCACCGAAAAGTGCATGCTGGCCGAGCTCAAGCGCCGTTCATGGCCGAAACCGGTCGGGGGCGAGCACGGTCTCGCTCGCAAGTCGTTCGACTTCGATCCCCCGAACGACGTACGTCCCGCCACCGAGTGGGACGCCGAGGAAGTGAGCGAACCGCTCGCCGAGCTCAAGGCGCGCATCGGCGAATGCAAGGCAGGGGGCTCCGGCGACTTCGAGGCAACGGCCTACGTCGCGACGGACGGCTCGGTGCTCGCCGCGAGCGTCACACCCCCCGACGAGAGCGGCGACGCGAGCGTCGACTGCCTGGTCGAAGCCGTCGCGTCGACGAAGTTCCCCTCCCCCGGCAGCTGGCCCGCCAAGGTGACTTTCTCGCTATGACCCGGCTCGAGCTCCGCGGCCGACGAGCGCTGGTGACAGGCGCGGGTCAGCGCGTCGGTCGAGCCATTGCGCTCCGCCTGGGGGCCGAAGGGATGCGCGTCGCGCTGCATTGCAACGCGAGCGTCAGCGGCGCCGAGAACACGCTCGCAGCGCTGCGTGCGCTCGGCAGCGACGGGCTCGTGCTGCAGGCAGACTTGACCTCACGCGACGCGGCGCGAACGTTGGTGGACGCTGCTTGCGCCGCGCTCGGCGGGCTGGATCTGCTGGTCGCCAGCGCCGCCAGCTTCGAACGGATCGCCCTTGGCGAAGTGGACGACGCCGCTTGGGATCGATCGCTCGGGCTGAACCTGGGCTCACAGTTCGCCCTCGCTCAACGCGCTCTACCGGCTCTGCGTCAGAGTCGCGGCTCGATCGTTTTCGTGACGTGCTCGAGCGCAACCACCCCTTTTCGCAACTACCTCCCGTACGTCGTGTCCAAGGGCGCCCTGCGACACCTCACGCGCGCCCTGGCGCTCGAGTGTGCCCCCGAGGTACGCGTCAATGCGGTGGCGCCCGGCGCGGTGTTGCCTCCCGCGAACACGCCCACTGCGGCTCTCGAGCGTATCGTGAGCCGCATCCCGCTGGCGCGTCTGGGTGAAGCCGATGACGTCGCCGAGGCCGTCGTGTACCTGGCGAGCGCTCCCTTCGTCACCGGTCACGAGCTGGTGGTGGACGGCGGCCGAACGGTAGCGGGCCTGGATACGGGAGCTGGTTGAGACATCGTGAAACGCTCAAAAATTTCATACAAAGCAGCGCAGTTCACCGAATCGGTGATCCGCGAGATGACGCGGCTCTGTAACCGCGCGGGCGGCGTGAACCTGGCCCAGGGCTTTCCGGACTTTCCAGCGCCGCCCGCGCTGAAGGCGGCAGCCAAGGCGGCGATCGACGCTGACAAGAACCAGTATGCGATCACCTGGGGCGCAAAAGCCTTCCGCGATGCTCTGGCGGCCAAGACGCGCCGCTTCGTCGGCCTCGAGATCGACCCCGAACGTGAGATCACGGTCACCTGCGGGTCGACCGAGGCCATGCTCGCCACGTTGCTCGCCACGGTCAACCCGGGCGACGAGGTCATCATCTTCGAGCCCTGGTACGAAAATTACGGTCCCGACGCCAGTCTTTCGGGCGCTACACCCGTGTTCGTCAAGCTACTCCCACCCGATTGGAGCTTCGACCCGGACGAGCTGCGGGCAGCGTTCTCCGAGCGCACCAAAGGCATCATCGTCAACACACCTCACAATCCTACGGGCAAGGTCTTCACGCGCGACGAGCTCGAGCTGGTCGGCGAGCTTTGTGCTCGCTTCGACTGCTTGCTGTTCACGGACGAGATCTACGAGCACATCCTGTACGACGAGCACCAGCACGTCTACCCGATGGCTTTGCCCGGGTTGCGCGAGCGCACCGTGATGATCTCCGGACTGAGCAAGACGTTCAGTGTCACCGGCTGGCGCTTGGGTTACGCCATTGCGCCGCCCGAGATCAGCGCCGCTATTCGCAAGGTCCACGACTTCTGCACGGTTGGGGCGCCCGCGCCACTACAAGAGGGCGCCGTGGCGGCGCTGGAGCTGGGCGACGACTACTACGACGAGCTACGCAAGGGCTATCAGACCCGGCGCGACTTGTTCCTCCCGCTGCTCGCGAACGCCGGCTTTCATTGTTACCCGCCGCGTGGCGCGTACTACGTGATGGCAGAGTACCCGAAGCTGGGCATCGACGACGACGTCGAGCTCGCTCGGGCCCTCATCGAGCGTGTGGGCGTCGCCGTGGTGCCGGGCTCGAGCTTCTATCGTAAGCACGCAGAAGAGGGCCGCAAGCTCGTCCGTTTCTGCTTTCCGAAGCGGGAGGAAACACTCCGCGAAGCGGGTCGACGCTTGGCCACTCTCGCAGGCCTCTGAGGCTTGGCCCAGCCGGCCAGATAGCTTGAACGTCGCCCCAGACATGGCATAGCCGAGCACCATGCATCGCGAAGAACGAGAGTTCTCGATCGTGCTCCATTTAGCCGCCGATTTCGACGAAAGTTACGAAGGCGACGAGGATGGCTTCGCCTGGCACGAGCACTTCGAGGAAGTCTTGAAACCCCGACTGGTATCGGCGGTGCTTGGGGTGCTGCAAGCCGACGGCAGCTTTCGCGTCGTCGCGGCTCCTCGCGGGAGGGATCCCGAACGGAGTCTGGAATTCTCCGTTGTTCGCAAGCCGCCGACGTGAGCGTCTGATCGCTGGCCGGGGTGCAGCACGCCCCAGCGAGCACGCCCCGGCCGGCCTGTGCCTTTCAGCCCTGCGGAGGCGCCGCCGGCGCGCCGAGCAGAGCTCCGCTTTCGAGCGTGGGCGGGGCGCTCTCGGCGGGCGACGCGCTGTCGTCGAGCCCCGGGGACGCGAGGGGCGGTTGCCCAGCATCGGCCAGCATCTCGAGCGTGATCTCGTAGCTCTGCGGCGCCAGGCCGACCTCGAGCGCAGGCGGCGCGACCTGGACGCGCTCGGCAATACCATGCTCTGCCACGCTCTGGGCCAGGGTGGCGTGCCGATCGCGGGCCGCGTTTTCGGAAGGCTCGCGCGAAGGCTCGGCCCCGCGCACTCGCACCACGAGCCGCGGCTCCGCTCGAGCCAGTTGCGCCGCCCGCTCGACCAACGCCAACAGGCGCGGTCCAGGCTTGGCCCCGACACCCTCGAACAGTGCGGCAGCGGGGATACGAAGCACCAGTGCTCCGGCGCTCACGGCGACCGTCGCGCCCAGATCCGAGGTACCGCCGAAGCGTCGCAGCTCTTGCCCCAGCGCCAGCAGGATGGGCTCTAGTGCTTGTGTCTGCGCGCGCACCTGCGACAGCTCAGTTGCCAGCCGCGAGCGTTCCGCCGAGTAAGCCTGCAGGTGCCCTCCCGCGCGTCCGAGCTCGGTGCGCAGCTGGTCGATCACCGCGGCGTTCTCCTCGCGCTCCTTGACCAGCAATTCGCTGTCGAGCTTGCTCTGCGCGAGGGACTGACCGTGGCTCTCGCTTTGGCGACTCTGCTCCCCGAGCTCCGCCTGCAGCGCGGACGCGCGGGCACGCTCGGCCTCCAGCTCGGCTTGCAAACGCTGACTCGCCGCGCTGTGGGCGACGGCCGCCGAGCGAACCTCCTCGTAGCGCGCCTGCGGCACGCAGCTACTGAGCGCGCCCAGCGCCGCCGCCAGGGAGGCAAAGGGCACCAGAACGCGCGGGGTAGTGATGAAGAACACGTAAGCGGCGACCAGGCTCTCGGCTCGGAGATGCTCGCGCAAAAGCAATGCTGTTCGTGACATTGAACCTACTTCAGCTCCGTTCAGGCCGATCGTAGAACGGGCCCGATCCGACGGGCCAACTTCGCGAACGCGCTCATCGGCGCATGAGCGGCGCATCCGCTCGGCAGCTGACGCTTCACTAAGTACATGCGCAAGCTGGTGGGCGCACAAGTTGGCCACGCGCGCTCCGTCGACTACACGCGATAGCGGGTTGATCCGGCTAGCATGCCCTTCGCTGTCTCAGCTAGCGCGCCGCTTGCCCGGTCGCGCGGAGCCGCGCTGCGTCCGCGGGCGCGACCAAGCGACGACGTCCATAGCCGCCAAGGGCAACCCGTGGCGTGCCCAGCGGAGCTGGGCGGTGTCGGCGTTCACGGCAGTGGCGGCCTGCTAGCAGCCCGAGCTCGCCACGGCGCTCGAGCCCCCCGCGGCTGCTCCGCAGGGCGCCGAGCAGGCTACCGCTGAGACCGCGGAGCCAGGGCAAGGAGCACGAGCGTCCTTGCGTAGCACCTTGGATCCGCGGCTCGGACAAGCGGCGCGCCAGCTACTGCAGAGCGCCCGACCGCTCGAGGGTGCCATCGTGGTGCTCGACCCACGCAGCGGGAAGGTGCTCGCATGGACAGAGCTGCGCAGGCGCGGCGCACCGGGCTCGCTCATCACGACAGCGATCGCCCCCGCCGCCAGCGTGTTCAAGCTAGTGACGACGGCCGCGCTCTTCGAGAACGGCGGCGTCCAACCACTGGACAAGGTGTGCATTGCCGGCGGACTGCGTCGCGTCGAACGTGAGCACCTCGAGGCCGCGCGCGGACCGGACACCATCTGCTCGCCGTTCGCCGAGGCCCTGGGTCACAGCCGTAACGCAGCTTTCGCGCAGCTTGCAACCCGTCGTCTCCTGCGCAGCGACTTGCTCGAGGTGGCCGAACGCCTCGGCTTCAACGCCAGCGTTCCCTTCGATTGGCCGGTTCCCGTGGGACAGCTCTCGCTGCCATACAACGATCTCGAATTCGCGCGAACGGCCGCGGGGTTCCAGGGCAGCACGTTGTCACCGCTCGGTGGCGCACATCTGGCAAGCATCATCGCTGCAGGAGGCATCTCCCAGCGCGTTCGACTATTGGCTCCGGAACCCGCGAATCGCCAAGCAGCGGCCGCCAGTCGCGTGCTGAGCGCGACCACGGCCTGGCGTATGACGCGCATGATGGAAGTGACCGTGCACAGCGGCACGTGTCGCGGCGTCTTCACGGATCCCACCGGCAAGAGCTACTTGCCTGGCATCCGCGTGGCCGGCAAGACAGGCACGCTTCGTCCCTACGAAAGTCCCTCCACGACCAGCTGGTTCATCGGTTTCGCACCGAGTCGCAAGCCGGAGGTGGTGGTGAGCGTCATGCTGCAGAACGGGGCCGTCTGGCGCCAGCGGGCGGCGGAAGTGGCGCGCGACCTGTTACGCTTCTATTTTCATTCACGCGGTCATCGCAACGTCAGCGATCCGTTCGCAGGCTCGCAGCTGAAGGTCGGCGCCACTGTCGACGCCGACGTTCCGCGCTCCACGGCGCTGCGCGCCAACGCTGCGTCGGACATGCACGGCGCTGCGCCCAGCCAGACCTCGCCACTCGCGGCCCACGACGCCGCGAACCGCTGACCTTACCCCCAGGCTCGCAAGAAGGGCCGCACGCACCACGTCACGTCATGCTTTGCCGGGAGCTCCGCTGCCGACCTCTGCGCCCGTGCGGCGACGGCGGCGCGCGAACCAGGCGACGAGGCCCAGCACCGAACCGGCCAACCCGGTGGTGCTGCTGGGCGACCCCGGCACATGACAGCCGCACTTGCCGGGTTCCGTGTTCGTAGCGGGCGTACCCGCATCCGCTGGAACGCCGGCATCCACGCTGGCGCTGGCGACCGTCACGCCGGCCAAACCAAGCTCGGGCAGCGGCGTGATGACCACCTTGGTAGGATCGATCTGCTTGCGGTTCTTGCGCGACAGATCTTCGGCGACCCATACCTTGCGCAGGCCACGATAGTCAGGCGGTGACTTCCCCCACTTTCCTCGATCGGGATTGTCGCATTTGACGACCGGCACCCACGGATGAAAGTTGTTGTAACGCGTCTGGAGCTTGCTGACACTGGCCGGCTTCACCTCGGTGGAAGTCAGCATGCGCTGGCCTTTTGGCAACGCCACACCGCCCTCGATTCCACCGCTTGCAGGGCCGATCTTCGGGTCTTCTGGCAGCGAAGCGCCGTCGAAGCGGTAATGCAAGCGTGACAGCACGTACTTCTGTCGTTCCACCAGCGCCTTGCGCGACGCCACGGTCTGACGCTCCTCACGCCATAGCTTCTCGCGCTCGCGTCGCTCCTTGGGCTTGAGCAGCTTGAGCTCGGCCTTGCGCGCCTCCTTCTGCTCCGGCGTCAGCTCCTCGGGCTCGGGATCGCGCTCGGCCTCGGGAACGCTCATTTCGAAGACGTCGCCGCCCAGGCTCAACAACTCGTGAATCAGCAGCGGCTCCGTCGCACAAGGCAGCCCACAGCCTTCCGTAGGCCAGGCGTACTCGAGCAGAAACGTCCGCGGATGCTTCTGCAGGATGATGTCGTGCAAAGCCGCGTAGAACTCGCCCATGCGCTCCTTGACCGCGAAGTCGACGGCGACGTTCGTTGGCGGGTACATGTTGTCGTAGTTCTTCGCCTCGTAGCGCGCTTCCGGATCCAGGACGTAGATCAGAAGCTCCTGCTTGCCGGCGGCGTTGATGAGCCCAGGCTTGGTGACGAGCGTATCGAACGGCTGCTCGGTGACGAAGCGCACCGGCGAGAGTTGCGCGCGGTCGCCACCAATCAGCTCGATGCGATTGGGGTCGACCTCCGCCACCAGAAGCTTCATGCCGGCATCGACGTAGGCCTTCACTGCAGCGCCTGCGCCATCGGGCACTCGGTAGCCCTTGCCGCTCAGCCAAGCTGCCAGGTCGTCCTTGGCGGCGAGCAGGGTGAAGGTGTACTCACCCTGCTTCTGCTTCGCCTTCACGTCGAGGAAGAGCTCCTTGGCGACTTTCTTTCCGCCGGTGATGCTGCCGCCGCCGAGGAAGCCGGCGCCTTCGACCTTCAACGAGCGCTCCCATTCCTGCTGCGGAGCGCTCGGATCGCAAGGGTCTTGCTCCCAGAACTCGTGGAAGCGCGGCGCGGTCACCTGATCGACGCGATCGACGAACTCGCGCTTCAACGTGGTGACGTCTTCCATCTCCACGTCAGCGGGGACCACCATCACGAGCGCGAAGCCCTCGAGCGGTCCTTCGTAGTCGGGCATCACCGTGACCGCGGTCGCCGGTCCTCGTTTCATGACCACGGCCTGCGTGGTGTGCGACTTGATCTCGCCGCCCTTTTTGCTGGCAAAGAACCCGTTGAGTGCGTGCGCTGGGTTCGAAAGGGTGGCTGCAACCAAGGCCATCAGGCTGGCGTATCGGAACGACGTCTTCATGCGGGGCGGAAACCTAGACGCAACCGGGCCGGCTGAACAGTCCCTGGAAAGCTCAACGCTTCCTGAAATTTCCTACCCAGGTCGGGGCGCCGCAGGCGGAAGACGCGCAGCCGAGGTCGGAGGGTGGCGCCCCCCGGAACTCCTAGGCCGTGGTCGGGCCGCCCGCCGCGCGAGCCATCCGTTGGAACCCGGAGTGCTAGAGTGGAAGCGGACCTCCGCAAGGGAGCGACGCCGAGCTCCCTCGTCCTTCAGCTGACATGGCCGCGTGGCACTCTCTCGATCGACAGCACCTCCGCACCGCGTTGGCCGTCCCCGCTCCGCGTCATGTCGCTCGAGGCACACGGCGCGCCGCCGTCGCGCTGGTGCTGCACGAGCGCTCTGGCGGCGTTCAGCTCTTGCTCATCCGCCGCGCTCACCGGGTCGGGGACCCGTGGTCTGGGCAGATGGCATTACCAGGCGGCCACTGGCAAACCGAGGACCCGGATCTTCACCACACGGCGCTGCGGGAGACCGCAGAAGAAATTGGGCTCGACCTGCGGCGCCACGCGGAGCTTCTGGGACAGCTCGATGAGCTCACGCCCGCGAACGCCGTCGACGTCGTGGTGCGGCCGTTCGTGTTCGCGCTGAACGCGACACCTGTCTTCACGCAGAGCTCCGAGGTGGACGCCGTCGTCTGGGTGGACCTGGCAGACCTCGTGTCCGGCCAGCTGCTGACGCGCCACGAGGTGGCGGTGCGCGACCAACGGGTCCGCTTCCCTGCCTGGCAGCTCGGCGAGCACGTGGTCTGGGGTCTGACGTACCGCGTTCTCACCACGCTTTTGTTGCGCGCCGGAACGCCGACGCAAGCGCTCGAAGCGGAGCTTGGGCCATGACCTTGTCGGAGGCATTGACGGAGCCGAGTCCGGGCGGAACCTGCCGCGTGTGCGGCCATGCTCTCGCACAAGGTTCGCTGCGCTGCTCACATTGCGGTGCGGTGTACGGCGAGCCGAATCGTTGTCCCCACTGCCGAGCCATCGCCGGTATCGACCTTCGTGGAACCGATACGGTGTGTCGCGTCTGCGGTGGGGCTCGGGTGGCTGCGCACGATCCCAGCGTGCTGCGCACGGGCCGCGAGATCCCGCTCTTGCTCAGCAGCGAACGTGCCAGGCGCCGTACTTCCATGGCTCGCGTGGGAGCCGTCGTCGCGTTGGCGTTCAGCGCCCTCGTGTTGCTCCTGGCGCTCGGCGTGCTGGGCTTCGCCGTCGATCTGGCAGTGCTGGCGCTCGGCGGCGTCGTGCTCGGAGCCGTTCCACTGGTGACAGGGCTGCTGCTCCTGCGCGGCGCCACGCGGGCGGAAAAGGAGCGCGCGCAGCTTCTGCGCCAGGCCAAGCTCATCGTTGCTGCTGACGTGTTGTCAACCTATGGCGGTCACATCGAGCCGAGCTTGCTCGCGCGCACACTCGACGTTCCCCTTGCGGAGGCGGAGCTGCTTCTGGCGGAGCTCAGCATCTCGGACTGGCTAGGACCTGGCAGCACACCCGCTGCCGACGCATTGCTCCATAAGCCCCGTGTCGGTGAGGTGACGGAGCAGCGGACAGTGCTGCGCGAGCCTGAATCGGCGCACGAACCATCCACGACTCCGCTGCCACCCCAGCAGCGGCGCTGACGCCCTCGACGCGCTCGGCCTTGCGTTCCCTTGCCCGCTATCGACCTAACGGTTAGAAGCGCTCGCCTCTCCATGTCCGCCCTCACGGAAGCAGCCCCGCCGTCCGAGCCGCCGCCGGCTCAGGCTCTGCCGCGAAGCTTTTGGCACAACCTGTCCGTGATGGACTGGCTGGTCTTCGCATACATGGCGACCTTGAACCTGGCCGTGCTGCAGGGCCAACGAGGGCCGAGCATGGGCCCGAGCCTCCTACGCGCAGGCTCGCTGACCCTGTTTTTCATCGTGGGCCTGGTGCTCGTCCGCGGTGAGCTCCTGCGTGACGGCCTGGCCAAGTCGTTCCTCTACCGGGTGGTGATTTATGCGCCCGTGCAGCTGAGCTATTTCTTCTTCCGCGAGCTCCTGCCGCACATCAATCCCGGCGCGCTCGATCAAGAGCTGTATGCGCTCGACCTCACGCTGTTTGGTGTGGAGCCCGCGCTCGTCTTCGATCGCATGGTGACTCCGGCCACCACCGAGTGGTTCGCTTTTTTCTACTTCGGCTACTTCTTCGTGCTCGCGTTGCACGTGATCCCGATTCAGTTCTTCTCGCGTGATCAGCGGCTGGTTGGCGAGTTCGCGCTCGGCATGCTGCTCGTCTTTTGCATCGGACACACCGGGTACATGCTGGTGCCGGGTTTCGGCCCCTATCAAGCCTTTGCTCACGAGTTTCAGAGCAGCTTCCCGCGCGGCCTGTGGCTCGACCTGGTGATGGACACGGTGCATTCCGGCGGCGCTCAGAAGGACATCTTCCCGTCGCTGCATACCGCCGGCCCGACGTTCATCGCACTCTTTTCGTACCGCTTCCGCCACCGCCTGCCGTTCACCTTCACCTGGCCGCTGGTCGCCTTCTATGCGCTGAACATCATCATTGCGACCATGTTCTTGCGCTGGCACTACCTCATCGACGTGGTCGCAGGGCTGGTGCTCGCCACGGGGGCAGCGCTCGCCGTGCCGCACCTGATCGATTGGGAGCTCACGCGGCGTGCTCGCAACACCCTGAGCCCCTTGTGGCCCGAGATCGGTACCAGGTCCTGAAAAGAACCGACCCCGGTCTGCCGATAAAGCTCGGCACACCGGGGTCAGGCGCAGGCGACGCTAGGAGGCTCGCTCGGTCCGCGCGGGCCCGGGCGCGATCATTTCTCGTATACCTGGGCTCCAGCCATGCCCTGGCCGGCAGTCACACGGAGCACCACCTTCATCGGACCGCCGACGGGTAGCGCCCACTTGAAGCAGTTTGGCGCCGCACCCACCACGGCCGTGGGTCCTTGGCTCTGATCGGCTGCCATGACCGGCGATGCGAGACCCGGAACCGGCATCATCGGCATCAGCTCAATATCCAGGTTTTGCACGGTTGGAAGCGCCGCGCCCACGATCGTGTAGCACTTGCCCGGTGTCATCTGCACCTGCGACTCCACGATCTGCCCCGCCTGGAAGTTGCCCCCGATAGCCGTGCCGATCGGCTTCGCGCCAGGAGCATTCTGCAGCGCGAGCGGCGTCAGGAGCTGAGTGACAGCGGCCAAGCTCGTCGCGTCCATGGCCTGTGCGGGAGTGCCGGGCGCCGACGTCGCGATCGGAACCGCGGGCGTGCCAGGGGCGCCCGGCGTGCCAGCCGTCGGCGCGGGAGTGGTGGCCGTCGGCGCCGGTTGCGGTTGTCCTGCAGCTGCGCCGGGTGTTTGGCACATCTGCCCGTCGAAGTACTGGCCACTAGGACACTGACTAGCCAACGGCGCGTTAGCTTGCTTCTCATCGCCCCCGCCACAGCCCACCAGAGCAAGCGCCACGACAGCGGCAGCCACGTTACGAACGCGTCGAATCTGAGCCATTTATAAGGTACTCCCTTTCGCGACGCCGAGGCCGGGTCGCGGGCGTCAGTCTATAACAGAGTTTCGGAGGGACCCTGGATAAACGGCGCACCGCGATGCAGCGCACTGGCTGCCCGGCCGCGCGGCGCTGCGCGCGTTTCAGGCGTGTGCAGGAGTGCCGACTCCAGCGCAGAACCCCTCGTAATCAATGTACTCCTTGATCGTGGGGTTCTCACCGCAAGCGGGGCAGGTCTTGTCGCGTCGAAGCTTCAAAACCCGGAAAGTCATGCGCAGCGAGTCGTAGGTAAGCAGACGGCCTACCAGCGGATCACCTTGCCCGAGAATCAACTTGAGGGCCTCGGTTGCCTGGAGCGTGCCAATGACACCCGGCAAGATACCGAGAACGCCAGCCTCTGCGCACGAGGGCGCCAGGTGAGCCGGAGGGGGCTCGGGATACAAGCACCGGTAGCAAGGGCCGACGAAGGGCTGAAAGGTGGTCACCTGCCCGTCGAAACGAAAGATGGAACCGTGAACGACCGGAATGCGGTGAAAGAGGGAGGCGTCGTTGACGAGATAGCGCGTCGGGAAGTTGTCACATCCGTCGATGATCACGTCCCAGCCGGCGCCGAAAATGCGATCGACGTTGCCGCTATCGACGCGCTCTTGATACTTCACCACCTTGACGTCGGGGTTCAGGTCGGTGAGCGCCTTCTCCGCGCTGTCGACCTTGAACTGCCCAAGCCGCGAGGTGGCGTGCACGATCTGCCGCTGAAGGTTCGACGCGTCGACCACGTCAGCGTCCACCAAGCCCAGCGTGCCCACGCCTGCCGCTGCCAGGTAGAGGGACGAAGGAGCGCCCAGGCCGCCGGCCCCAAGTAGCAGCACTTTGGCCTTCAAGAGCTTCTCTTGACCGCGCTCGCCGACCTCGGGCAGCAACAGATGCCGCGAATAACGATCGAGCTGAGCTGGCGTCAGACTCGGCGGCTCCTCCACCGGATAGCGCAGGTCCTTCCAGCGCACGAAGCCGGGGTTGGCGCTCAAGACATTTTGATAGCCCAGCTCGTTCAGCGTCTTGGCGGCAAAGGCGCTGCGTGTGCCGCCGGCGCAATAGACGACGATCGGCGCGGCCTTGTCGGGCAGCTTCTGCTCAGCCTGCATCTCCAGAAAGCCACGAGGGATGTGCACGGCGCCCGGAATGTAGCCTGAGCGAAATTCGTCCTTCTCTCGCACGTCCACGAGCGTGAACGGCTGCTCAGCGCGATGCTCCAAACGCGTGCGAAGCTCATCCAGGGGGATGGTCTTCACCTGGTTCTTCACGTCAGCAAAAAGGTCCGAATAGGTCTTGGGCATGGGATTTCCGAAAGTCGCCTTTTCCGATGCGAGAATCTAATAAAGCTTTG
>DASQDA010000906.1:0-5302 GCA_035634435.1 Polyangiaceae bacterium | reverse complement strand
GCCGCAACCTCTTGCAACTTGGGTTTGGCCCGGAATGCAATGCCCAGCCCGGCCGTCTGCAGCATGAGCAAGTCGTTGGCACCGTCGCCGATGGCCACCGTCTGTTCGAGGCGGCAGTTGTATACCTGAGACATGTCCTTGAGGATCTGAGCTTTCCGTTCGCCGTCCACGACGGTGCCGCGAACGCGCCCGGTGAGCTTGCCATCCTTGATCTCCAGCTCGTTCGCGAAAGCAAAATCGAGCCCGTAGCGACGCTTCAGCTCGTCCACGAACACGGTGAAGCCACCGCTGACCAGACCGATACGAAAGCCCAAGCTGCGCAGCGCTTGCACGAAGCGGTCCGCTCCGGGGGTCAGTTCGATCTTGTCGAGCAAGGTGATGGCCCGCTCGAGCGTCAAGCCCTCGAGTAGCTTCACTCGCTCGGTCAACGCTTGTTTGAAATCGAGCTCACCGCGCATGGCGCGCCGGGTGATTTCGGAGACCTGCTCCTTGCAGCCAACGAGCTCCGCCAGCTCGTCGATGAACTCGCCCTTCACGAAGGTGGAGTCCACGTCCATACACACCAGGCGCTTGGTGCGGCGGAACATGTCATCCTTTTGCACGGCTAGATCCACCCCAAGCTCGCGCCCCATGCTGAGGAACGTGCCGCGCAGCTGGGCCAGCTCCAGATCGGACATCTGCATCCCGGGCGCCAGATCCGCGATCAGCTCCAGGCCCGACAGGTCCCGCTCGCTGAGGGAACGGATGTCGCGGATGTTCATGCGCTGCTCGGCCATGAAGCCCGTGATGCGAGCTGCTGCGGCCCCATCCGCCAGCGGGCCCAGGAGCGTGACGCACAACGATGGAGCTATGGCCGCCAGGTGTCCGGGCTCGGGTGCGCGAAAGGGTGCCACCTCGAAGCGCAGGCCGAGCTCGGTCGCCTGGAACAGAATGCCGCGCAGTGCGCGTGCGTTCTGCGGAATGTTCACGATCGCCGATAGGACGAGGTAGCCGTGCAGCACGGACTGGCCGATATCGACGATCTCCGCCTTCTCATCGGCGATGATTTCCATCAGCCGCGCCGTGACGCCGGGGCGGTCGATGCCAGCGACATGGAGGACGATGCGGTCGGGATGCTCGGACAGGGTCATCGGGCGAACACCTAGAGCGACGAACGCTTAGGAACAAGCTGAGTTTGCGTGAAACTGCCCGCGCCCGCCTCCGGCGCGCGGAGTCGCGCCCGGTTTGCCCTTGGGCGGCGACCGTGAGCCCTTGCGCCCCGGCTTTCGCCGCCCTCGCGCCGCCTCCCTTTACAGAAGGCAGCCCTGGTTTCAGGCTTCCAGCATGCGCTGTTTCCGCGTATTGGTCGGCCTGGCCGCGCTCGGCTGCTCGTCCGAGGCCGTCTCGAACGGCACACCGTGGGCTTCAGGACCGGGGGTCGAGCTCCCGTTCCCCGAGCGGGTGGCGCTCGTGTCCCTGTTCGAGCCAACCCGCCCAGCGAGCGCGACGGCGCTCGCCTTCAATCCGGCGGTTGCCGACGAGCTCTGGGTGACGTTGCGCCAGCAAGCCGTGCAGGCGCCCTGCACGCAGTCCGTGAAGACCGGATGCGCTGCGTTGCCGGGCGAGGTGTTGCAGGTGAGCGGCGCCAGCACGGGGACGCCAACGGCCATGCTCAAACGCGACGGCAACGCCTGGCATTTCATGCGACGGCCGAGCTCGATCGCCTTCGGCGACAACGGCAACCTGGCGACCTGCGGCGAAGCGCGGACCGCCAACTACGACGATGATCCCTTCGACTACACGGGCCCGGTGCTCTGGTCGTCGGACCCGGCGATCTTCGGGGCGCGGCCGGAGGGCAATCAGAACGGGCGTCACCTGGACATGTTGCACGAGACGCCATTCTGCATGGGCATTGCCCACGAACGCGACAACGTTTACTGGACGTTCAACGGCAAGCTCGGGGCTTTGGATCGATACGACTTCAAAGAGCCGCACGAGATCGGCGGGGAGGATCACTCCGATGGCGAGCTCTACCGCCACCTGGAGCAGGTGCTCGACCGAGTTGCGGAGGTACCCAGTCACCTCGCGATCGACCGCTCCGCGGGTGAGTTGTACGTGACGGACACGGGGCACGCTCGGGTGCTGCGAGTGAAGCTCGGGACCGGACAGGCAGATGGATTCGTGCAGACGCTCGATCGCATCGTCGTCAACGTGCGCATGACTGGCACGGCTTACGAAGAGCTCGCCGTGCCGTCGGGCACGCTGGTGGCACCGAGTGGGATCGCTCTGAGCGACCAGTGGATCTTCGTCACCGACAACGCAACGAGCTTGCTGCACGCGATCGCTCGCGACGGTACTCTGGTGCAGTCGCTGGACACCGGGCTGCCAGCGGGCTCGCTGAGCGGTATCGCGGTGGGGAGCGATGGCAGCGTGTATCTGAGCGATCTGCTGAAGGGCCGTGCGTATCGGTTACAAGCGGCGGAGTGAGCCCCCCGCCGCTCGTAGGTGTCACTCAGAGGTCGCAGGCAGGGCTCGGCTCGCGACGAAAGTCGCTCGCCTGCCACTTGGCTTGCATGTCGTCGACGTTGTTGGGGCAGACCACGTCGAAGCCGGAATCCAGGAAGCCACTCACGCGGCGTCCAGCCGTCACGTGGTCGAACAGGAGGTTGACGGTATCGTAACCCCAACCGAAGTACTTCTGGCCCAGCAGAGCGCTGATGTATCCCTGTTTCATCAGCTCGAGCTCGAAGGGCAAGGTATCGTAAGCGACGGTCTTCAGCTTGCCCTTGCCAGCAGCCTTCCACTTCGGCAGCTGCGAGTCGTCACACGAGCACGCGTTGCCGGTCGCGTCGCAGGTGCACGCCGCCAGG
This sequence comes from Polyangiaceae bacterium, assembly GCA_035634435.1. GTDB lineage: Bacteria > Myxococcota_A > Polyangia > Polyangiales > Polyangiaceae > PMG-095. The sequence continues at coordinate 2,453 of DASQDA010000906.1, read as the reverse complement.
ATGCCCCAGAGCCCCACCACGAACAAGCCGTCCAGATCGGGATACGCCTCGATGATGTCTTCCTCGAGCATCGGACCGCAGCTCTCACCCGTTTCGAGGCAGTGCACGGTGGTGACGACCTCGATATTCGGATACTCGGCAGCCATGCGGTCCGTGAAGCCCTTGGCACGCCGCTCGAGGTTGTCGGCGCCCTCACGGCCGTTGAGGATGGCGACGGTCTTGGGCCCAGCACCGAGCGCCGCCGCCAGCAAGTCCGCGCCTTTGGAGCCTGTGTCTTCACTCTGCATGCTGTAAAACCCAAGGCGGTCCGAATCCGGGCAATCAGAGTCGAACGTGACTACGGGGATGCCCGCCGCGACTGCCTCGTCGATCGGTGCGGTCATAGAGTCGTCGATGCAGGAGACGAGCATGCCATCGACCTTGTCGTCCATAGCCTGGCGTACGAAGGCTTGCTCGGCTGCCGGATCGAGACCATCCGAAGCCAGGTAGTCCACCGAGACTTTGCGCCCGCTCGAGGCGGTGAGGTCGCGAGCAGCGAACTGCGCGCCCTCGTTCCCCATGGTGAAGACCAGGTTGTTGCTGGTCTTGGGGATGAACGCGAAGGTGATGGCCTTGGCGTCGTCCGAATCGGAGCCGCAGCCGAGCAACGCGCTCGAGACGACGGCAAGACAGAGCCCGCGACGGAGGAGTCGATTCAACGCAAATTGATTATCCATGTGAGCGCAAGTGGGTGTTGCTGGACGCCGCCCCTTCGCGACGCGAAGCACCTTCCTGCACCGCGTACGGCAGACGAATGCCGAAGTTGCGTGCGCTCGAGCTCCAAACACGGATGTTTTCTCGCGGCACGGACCCGGCAGAAATCGCCGGTTCCGGCCGGCCCGGCAGCTCGGACCTGCAAACTAATGCTGGGACTGACAGACGAAGCAATTGGCGCCGGTGCACCCGTCGCGAATCACACAGCTGCCGAGCTTGCCCGGAGAAAACTCACATTGCTGACCGAAGGCGCTACACGGTGGACGCGACGGCTGAGACGCCTTGGGCTTCTGCTCACAAGCGGACGCCAGCGCACAGCAGATCAGCACGCCGGCAATCAACCGTGCGGCTGTCGGGCGTGGAACGAGCATCCCCCGGCTTACCAGACCACGGTCATGCCGGCATTGATGAAATTGACGGCCTGCTGCGGTCGGCGGATGTCCACCAACAGCGGATTGTCCACGCGCCGCTGGCCGTACTCGTACAGGGTGTGCTCCGCGCGAAAGTACTCCAGCGCAAAGTGCACGGGCCCTGTGTTCTGGTACAGCCCGACCGTGACCCCCAGGTTCTGCTTCATGACCTGCGGATTCTGGGGCACGCCCGTGTCGCTGACCGGTGCGCCATCGTTCTTCGTCTTGTCGACGTGAAAGATGCCGGCGCCGCCCGCGACCTTGAGCCGCAAATCCTCGAACGTGAAGGCGCCTAGCCCAAACGCGCCCCACGATTTGCGCGGCTCCCCTGTTTTGTCCACCGCTGTCTGGTGGTCGCTCACGTGCGTGATGGGCGCAATGCCCGTGCCGGTGAAGGCTGCTCCGCCGAGCATCACCGGCCCGACCGCCAGCATGGCTCCAGCCTGAGCGCCCCAGGCCTTGCGCTGGATGTCGATCTCGCTGCCCATTGGCATCCCCGCCGGATTCGGAATGGTGCCCTCGAGCTTCTGCCAGAAGCCATTGGCGTACACGTGGAGCAGATCGTCCAGCCTGTAGCTCAGCTCACCTTCCAGACGTGGCAGCGGGGTGCGATTGAGTTGGCCGACGCCGATGTTGGCGGGGTCGTAGGCGCCGAGCGAGAGCTCGAGCCCGTAAAGGCTAGGAGTCGTGTAGACGAAGCCTGGGTCGAAGCCCGGGAAGACCGCGCCAAAGGCGGCCATGCCGCAGGCTCCGCCCGAAGCATCTTGGATCAAACAAGGGTATCCAACCCCGTATTCGTGCGCGATGATGGCGTCGGTCAGAATGCCGCCGCGGCCGAACAGCGAAAGATCACTGCCGCCGAGAAAGCTTCCCCAGCCTCCCTCCACCTTGGCGTAGAGCTCGCGCGGATCGACCGGGCCCGGGATGTTCTTGGTGCGTCCACTGCTGATGTTCATCCACAGAGCAACGCGGGCCGTCACCCTGAAATTCGGGTTGACCTCCTTCTGCAGCTTGAAGCCGAGAATGCTGGCCAGAAAGCCGTTGCGGATCCGCGTGGAGCGAATGTTGTCCTGCGTGTCCTCCGTGTCATCGGTCACGCTGCCGGGGAAGTCAGGCTGCAACTCCGGGACGCGCGTGCCTCTCGCCACGCTGACGAAGGCGTTCACGCGTCCGTCCGTGCTCAGCTGCCAACCATCCTTTTCGGCAACCGTGATCTCAGCAGCTGCAGGGCTGGCGCCCAGCAACGTGAGTGCGAGCGCTGCACCACCCGGAGCACCTAGCCGTTTCATT
>DASQDA010000905.1:0-4707 GCA_035634435.1 Polyangiaceae bacterium | reverse complement strand
CCGGATTCGATCCGGAGAAATAGCAAGGTCGCTTTACTAGTTGCCCGGCCGGAGTCCTCGTGAGGACGCGCACCGAGCAACCGCTAGGCGCCGGGCGAGGCGAAGCTTCCCGCTTCCAGTTGCTCCGGCTCCAAAGCGGCGCGAATTATGCAGCACACCCACCACGTGCACCCATGCCGCACGACGCGCGTGGACGTTTCGCTCCCTCTCGCCTAAGCCGCTGTCATGTTCGTTGGGCACTTCGGCTTGGCGTTGGCCAGCAAGAGAGTCACTCCCCATCTCAACGTCGGTATCCTGATGCTAGCCGCTCAGACGCTGGACGTGGTCTGGCCGCTGCTCGTGTTGTCACGCCTCGAGGCGGTGTCCATCGACCCAAGCAACACGCCCGCCAATCCTCTGGTGTTCGAGCACTATCCTTACAGTCACAGCCTGCTCGCCGCCCTGCTCTGGGGCATGGCTTTCGCGCTCGTCGCCAGGCTGGCAAAGGCCAGCACGCGCGAGGCGGCGGTGCTTGCTGCGCTCGTCGTCAGTCATTGGGCGCTCGACTGGCTCATGCATGTGCCCGACCTGCCCTTGGGCCTTGGTGCAGGACGCAAATTCGGGCTCGGGCTGTGGCAGTCCGTGCCGGCATCGATCGCAATCGAGCTCGGCTTTCTGGCGTGCGGGGCCTGGCTCTACTTCCGTCAAACGCGAGCCCGGAACACCGCAGGTCGCGTGGCGATGCCCGCGCTACTGCTGATGCTGGGATTGATCCAGTTGGCGAGCTTTCTCGGACCCCCGCCTCCTAGCGCGGACGCGGTTGCCATCTCGGCCCTCGGTATGTGGTTGTTTTTCGCGATTGCTTTCTGGGCTGACCGGCAACGCGATCGGCTCGCGTCCCCGCCGCGGTGAGTGGCGCCCCGGTCAAAGGTCGGTGATGGCGTAGTCTTTGATCTTGTACAGCAGCGCCCGATGGCTGATCTCGAGCACCTCGGCGGCGCGCGTGCGATTGCCCTTCGTCTTTTGCAGAGCGCGGCGGATCAACAGCTCTTCGATGATGCGGGTCGTCTTTTTCACGCTCAGCTCACCGCTCGCAAGCTGGAGCTGCACGGGGTCGCGCGCTTCGCGGATGCGCTCGGGCAGATCGGTGGCGCTGATCTGCTCGCCTTCCGTCAGCACCATGGCGCGTTCGATTGTGTTTTCCAGCTCACGCACGTTGCCCGGCCATGCGTACTCGTACAGCAGCCGCCGCGATTCCGTGTCGAGCCCGCGGATGGCGGTCCCGAGCCGGACATTGTTGCGCGCCACGAAGTGGTCGATGAGCAGCGGAATGTCTTCGCGGCGCTCGCGCAGCGGGGGCGAGTGAATGTACAGCACGTTGAGCCGATAGAAGAGGTCCTCGCGAAAGCGTCCTGCCTTCGTCTCGGCTGCCAGGTCCCGGTGAGTCGCTGCGATGATACGCACGTCCACCTGAAGGTCGCGCGTGTCGCCCACGCGTCGGATCTTCTCGTCCTCCAGAACGCGCAGCAGCTTCACCTGGAGCCCGAGCGGGAGCTCACCGATTTCGTCCAAGAACAAGGTGCCCTCGTGGGCCTCCTCGAACAGTCCACGGCGATCGTGCACGGCGTCGGTGAACGCGCCCTTCTTGTGCCCGAAGAGCTCACTCTCCAGCAGATTCTCCGGGATTGCGCCGCAATTGACCGCCACGAAAGGGTTACCGCGTCGGCTACTCCGCTGATGGATCGCGCGGGCGACGAGCTCCTTGCCGACGCCGCTTTCCCCGGTGACCAGCACCGTCGTCTTGTAGTCCGCGATCTTGGCGATGGTGCGGAAGATCTCCTGCATGCGCGGACTCTTCGCCAAGATTTCCTCGAAGCGATGCTCCTTACGGATCTCGCTCCGCAGCGCGCGGTTCTCACGGCGCAGGGCCTCGCGCTCCTCCGCTTTGCGCAAGGCGAGCACGACCTCGTCGGGCTTGAACGGCTTTTGAACGTAGTCGTAAGCGCCCGCCTTCATCGCCTCGACCGCCATGTCCATGTTGCCGTAGGCGCTCATCACGATGACGGTCGCACCGTTGCCTTTGGCGCGGAGTGTTTCGAGCAGGTCGAGGCCACCCATCCGGGGCATCCGCACGTCGGTGAGAACGACGTCGGGTCCGAAGGCGTCGACGAGGGTCAACGCTTCTTCTCCACTCGATGCGGTCTCAACCTCGTAGCCGTGACGGCGCAGCAAGGTGCGCAGCACCAACCGCAGGTTTTCTTCGTCGTCCACGACCAGGACACGTCGCACTGTGCAAAAAATGCTAACTCCTCGCCCTGGACACCGCAACCGATGACGCGGGCGCTGAGAAGTCCCTGAATTGTCTGGTGAACTTCGCGGCGCCGGCGTTACACTGACCGCGGAACTCACCAATGCTCTGTGGAATCGACCAAGTCTCCAGTGGTCCACTTTCAGCTCTGCGGCGGCGGCTGCGCGGCGCGCGCCTGGGGGTGCTGACCCATGCGGCCGCCGTCGATCGGCGAGGTCGCCCGCTGCTGGCCGTCCTCGAGGAGCTAGGGGTCACGCCGCGGCTCCTGTTTGCGCCCGAGCACGGGTTCGACAGCAGCGCCCAGGCAGAGGAAGCCGTCAGCTCGCAGACCGACGCACGCGCGCTGGGCGTGGAGTCGCCCGTCATCAGCCTGTATGGCTCGAGCGCTGACGAGCTGAGCCCCCGCGCAGAGCATCTTGCAGACATCGACCTGCTGCTGATCGATCTCGCAGACGTGGGCAGCCGCTACTACACCTACATCTGGACGGCCTTGCTCGCCGCGCGCGCAGCCCGCGCTGCGTCGGTGCACACGGTTGTGCTGGACCGCCCGAACCCCATTTCCGGCAATCCGGACTCACTCGAGGGCACGCCGCAAGCGGAAGGCTTTCTGTCGTTCGTGGGCCTGGAACCGCTGCCGATCCGCCATGCGCTGACGTTGGGCGAAATTCTCGCGTTGTTCCTGGAGCGCGATGGCGCAAGCTTGGGAGCCGAAGGCGCCTTATCGATAGTGCCCGTCCGCGGCTGGGAGCGTCACCGAACGGCCGAAGCCTGGGGCCGCCCCTTCGTGCTGCCGTCGCCCAATATGCCGACGCTCGAGACGGCGCTGGTTTATCCAGGAGGATGTCTGGTCGAAGGCACCAACCTGTCGGAGGGGCGCGGCACCACCACTCCGTTTCAGCTCGTGGGCGCGCCATTTCTCGACGGCCTGCAGCTCGCGCGGCGTCTCAGCGAAACCGGGGTACCTGGCGCCTGGGTTCGCCCCGTCAGCTTTCGCCCGGCGTTCGAGAAACACGCGGGCGCTGTCTGTCACGGGGTCATGCTTCACGTGACGAACGCGCAGCTCTTCCGCCCCGTCGCTACCTACCTTTCACTCATTGCTCTGGCCCGCGAGCTGGCTCCCGAGGCGTTTGCCTTCCGCGAGACGCCCTACGAGTTCGAGAGCACACGACCGGCCTTCGACTTGCTCACCGGCTCCGACCGCGCTCGCTTGGCCATCCTCGCTGGCGCCAATGCCCATGACGTGGCCGACCTCGTCACACCCGTGCATCGGAGCTGGTACGACGAGGTGCTCGCCGCCGAAGCGCGGCTGCAGAATGCTCTCGCTTGAGGGTTTGCGTGCCGGGCGCGCTAGCCGCGTAGCGCCGACTCGACCGCATCCACTGTCTTGGGAATGTCACGGGTGAGCACTTCGTTGCCACTGGCGGTGACCAGCACGTCATCCTCGATGCGGATGCCACGTACGTCCGAAAAGCGAGCCAGCACGTCACGTCGCAAGTGCACCTCGAGGGGGCCGACCTCCTCCGGTCGCTCGAGCAGCCGCTTGATCTGATAAAAACCGGGCTCGATCGTCAGCGCCATGCCCGCGACCAGGTCGCGATCCAACCGCAGATAACGATCCGCGGGCGTCTCCACCCGCTCGCGGCCCGGCGCATACCCCGCTCGGTCGCCCAGATCTTCCATGTCGTGCACGTCGAGCCCGAGCAGGTGACCGACGCCGTGCGGGAAGAACAACGCGGCCGCGCCCAGCGCGGTCAGCTCCTCCGGGTCACCCGCGAGGATACCCAGATCCACCAGCCCGCGCACCAGGGTCCGACCCGAGACGTGGTGCACGTCGCGGTAGCGCACACCCGGTCGGACCGCGTCGATAGCCGCACGTTGCGCCTCCAGTACCAGCTCGTAAAGCGCTCGCTGAGTGCCGCTGAAACGGCCGGAGACCGGCCACGTCCGTGTCACGTCTCCCGCCCAGCCCTCCGGTGTCTCCGCACCCACGTCGCACAAAAGCAAGTCGCCGTCGGCCAAGACGCCGTCCGATCTGTGCGCGTGCAGGACCTCACCGTGTCGAGTGACGATCGAATTGTAGGCCGTGGTGTGGCCGCAGCCAATGAAGGCTGCCTCCATGGCTGCCCGAACCTGGGCTTCACGAACGCCGACCCGCGTGGCGCGCATGCCGGCGGCGTGCCCGCGCGCGGTGGCTCGTGCCGCTTGACGGAGCTGGGCAATGGCAGCTTCATCCTGCTGCAATCGTAGATCGATGAGAGCTTGAGCCAGCTCGACGCTCAGCTCCTCGAGCTCGGGGCCGCTCGCCGCGTCGATTTCACGGCCCAGCAGATCGCTCTGCCAAAGCGCCGTTTCCCAGTCTTGGCCGGGCAGCGTGAGAGTGCCTTCGGGTAGCTCCAGCTCCTCGCTGGGGCGCAGCGGCA
>DASQDA010000904.1:0-3481 GCA_035634435.1 Polyangiaceae bacterium | reverse complement strand
TGCGAACTCGAAGGGCTCCGTCGCGGCCATGGTGTACCACGGCACTGCGGACACCGTGGTGTTGCCGTCTGCTGGGCAGGGTCTGGCGCACCGACAAGGGCTGCAACGCCACAACGCAATCCTCTTCTCCATACAGCGGCTGTGCCGCATACCAAGGGTGCGCCGCCGGGCGCGAGGTCTTCTTCTGCAGCTTCAACGGCGACCACAGCGTGCCGCGAGGAGCGGGAGCGAACGTGTGGAAGTTCCTGAGCTCACTGCCGCCGCGCTGACCCTGCCGTTACACAAAAGCGAACGGCCGAGCACCTTTCGGTACTCGGCCGTCATTGTGCGTCGAGTTGACTACGCAGCTACCTCAACCAGCGGCCATCTTGGCGACTTCGGCAGCGAAGTCGTCGCCGACGGGGCGCTCGATGCCTTCGCCGCACTGAAAGCGCACGAAGCGGCTCAGCGTGATGTCGGAGCCGAGCTCCTTGCCCAGTGACTTACGCAGGTCGTCGACCGTCTTGTCACTTTCGAGCACGCTCTGCTGCTCCAGGAGACAGATCTCCTTCATCCACTTGGCGATCTTCCCTTCGACGATCTTGGGGCGCGCCTGCTCGGGCTTGCCCTCTTCGGCAAGCTGCGCATCGAAGATGGCAGCTTGCTTCTGCTTCACGTCCGCAGGAACCTCGCTAGTGGCGAGGAATTGCGGCGCCATCGCCGCGATCTGCATGGCCGTGTCGTCGAGAAACTTGTCGAACGGCGCTGCTTGAACGGCGCTGCCCGAGGCAGTGCGAGCCGCCAGGAGAACACCGATTTTGCCACCCAGATGCACATAGGAGTGCACCTTGCCGGCACCATCGACCGCCACGCGCTCCCAGCGACGCACGGTGATGTTCTCGCCAAGCTTGCCCACCAGTGCTTGCCGAGCGTCTTCCACGCTGCCGCCACCGGGAAAGGGCTCGCTGCCCAGCTCAGCGCCGCTCTTCGCGCTCATGGCCACATCGGCGACCTTGTTCGCAAAGGCAATGAAGTCGTCATTGCGCGCCGCGAAGTCGGTCTGGATGTTGACCTCCACGATGACGCCGTTGCTACCGTCGGCCGCTACCTTGGTGAGCACCAAGCCTTCGGCGGCAATCGCTCCGGCGCGCTTGGCGCTCTTGGCCAAGCCCTTCTTCAGGATGATCTCGACCGCCTGCTCCATGTCGCCGGACGCTTCGACCAGCGCTCCGCGGCAGTCGTTGAGCCCTGCCTGGGTGCGATCGCGCAGCTCTTTGACCTGCTGCATGTTCACTTGGGTCATTTCATTCTCCTCGTAGAACGATCAGAGCAGTCTCAATTGTCCATCGAGCGATTGCCGCGACCGGAGTAGACGACGGTCGGCTCGTTGGCACGCCCACCACCCTCGCGCCCACCACCACCGCCGCCGTCGCGCCCGTCGCGCTGCATCTGGTGGTCGCGCCGGCGTGCCGCACCAAAGACACACGCGTCGGCGATGGCGCCGGTTACCAGGCGCACCGCGCGGATGGCGTCGTCATTGCCCGGGATCACGTAGTCAACGAGCTCCGGATCGCAGTTCGTGTCCGTGATGGCCACGATCGGAATTCCGAGCTTGCGCGCCTCGCTGACGGCAATCGACTCCTGATCGGGATCGATGATGACCAGCGCCTGCGGCAGAGTGCCCATGCCCTTGAGCCCGCCGATGTACTTCTCCAGGCGAGCGCGCTCCTTCTCGAGCTGAACAACCTCTTTCTTCGGAAGTTGCTCGTAGGTGCCGTCCTCGCGCATGCGCTCGAGCGAACGCAGGCGGTCCAGGCCGCCCTTGATGGTGCGGAAATTCGTGAGCGTTCCGCCCAACCAGCGGTTGGTCACGAAGTACATGCCCGCGCGCCGCGCCTCTTCTTGCACGATCTCCTGAGCCTGGCGCTTGGTGCCCACGAACAGCACGGAGCCACCGCGCCCGACGGTGTCGACCAGGAAGTCGAAGGCGCGCTTGAACAGCCGCGCCGTCTGGTCGAGATCCACGATGTGGATACCGCTACGCGCGCCGTAAATGTAAGGGCGCATCTTCGGGTTCCAGCGCTTGGTCTGATGACCAAAATGGACGCCCGCTTCGAACAGCTCTTTGACGCTGAGCGGCTGGGAGGCATCGCGCATCTTGCGCGGCAGGATGCTCTCGATGGGGTTATTCGGAGGTGCTTCGGCGGGGGCGTTTTCGAGCCCCGTATTCATGTCGGTCATTGGCGCTGACTCCTTTCGGTTAAATCCTCCGCCCCACGACGGGCCAACTCCCAACTGAAGGAGCACCGGACCCGTACGTTGCGCTGGGGCGTGCGGTTTATGGGGCGCGGAGGCTAGCCTACAGACCGGACGCCGGCAAGCCGCTCGAGCCGGGTTTGGGCAAAGCTCGTGCCGCAGCTAGATCCGACGAGTCGGCAGCCTTCGACCCCACGACGCCAGGGGGGGCAACTGGCCGGCGCTTCTTGGGGCGCGGGCGAGGCGCGGCCGGCGGCAGCTCTTCGGTTGGCTCGCTGGTGGTCGCGCCAGCTGGCGGCGCGGGGGTCACTGCGGATCGGACACCGGACGCGTTCGGCCCCGGGGCCGCCGATGAAGCCGCGCTTGCCGGCGCGGGCGGCTCGCTCGCTGGGCCGGGCGACGCTGGCGCCACGCCGGACGTCGTTTCCACAGCTTGGGAAGCTGCGGTTGGCGGTGGCAGCGCGCTTCGGCTCCTCACCGTCACTACCCCGGCGGAGCCGAGTGCCACCACCACCAGGACGCTCAGCACCAGCGCCCAACCAACCCCCGAGGAGGTCGGGGCCGCTTTCATCGTCCCGTCTGGGTCGGAAGCTGCGCCAACAGGGCCGGTAGGCCCCACGGGCGGCGGCGTCTCCGATGGCCGCAGCTCGACCTCCGGCAGCCGAGTGCGCGTGGCAGACGCCTCGGGTGTCGTCACCGAGGTCAACATCTCCGTTACCGCGCCACGCCGACCCGCTCCCGTAGTGCCCGTACGCGTCGCGTAGCCCGGCGCCGTCGAGACCTCGGAGCGGTCAGCTCCGGAGCCCAGCGGCTCGTGGAGGGTGGTGACCACCGCCTGCACGCTCGGCGCAGAGCTGTCACCAAGGCCACTCTGCACCATTGCGGAGCCGCTCGTGCCCTCGAGCCAGGCCAGCGAAGGCGGCGCGCTGACCGACGTGGTGGTGCCCTTGTCGTGGCTGGCGACGCCGTCGGGCCGCGTCGTGTCGTCCTTCCGCGGGTGCTCCTCGGCGGGCGCGACGGCCCCGGCGGTCGAAGGCGCCGGGCGGCGCCGTGAGCTGCTCGCAGGCGGCACGCTGGAACGCACGCTGCGCGCAAGTTGCATGGAGACCCGGTGCAACGCTTGTGCCGCCTCGCGCGCCGTAGCGGGCCGCTTGCGATGATCCTTTGCCAGCAGGGACGCAACGATGACGTCGAGCTCGGAGGGCACCCCCATGCACAACTCGGAAAGCCGCAAGGGCGCGCGCGC